>NZ_LR134378.1:0-5000 GCF_900637555.1 Lautropia mirabilis
GAAGCATTCCTGCACCGCTAATCCGTCCACACCAGGCCGGTCCATCATGGGCCGGCCCTCAAGTCAGCCCTCAAGTCAGCCCTCAAGTCAGCCCTCAATCCGGCCTTCAACCCAGACCTACAGGAGAAAGCCTGCCCCTCAAGAATGATCGGATGCCCCCGGCCCCAATGAGTCAATGAGCCGTCGTGCGGCTAAGCTGCCCTCGATATCCCCCAATCCCTGCTACCTCCTCTTGCCCTGTCTTCCCTGTCTTCCCTGTCTTCCCTGTCTTCCCTGTCTTCCCCTGTCTTCCCTGTCTTCCTGCCTTTCCTGCCTTTCCTGCCTTTCCTGCCTTTCCTGCCTTTCCCACTGCCCCCGCTGCCTCACTCTCACTATCCCCTATCTCGGCTCTCGGATACTGGGGTGGAGCCTGAATGTCCAGATTGTGGATACCAGATGCACCAATGAACAGATACGCCGTGACCAAGCAACTGATCCCATGAACAAATGAACACCAGATGAGTACCGTTGGGCCGCCCCCAGAACCCATCGGTCTGTCGGACAGCCACTTGGCACCTTCCCATGGTTTCATAGCTCCACGGGAGCCCCTCTTGCCGGGGACTGGCTCCCGGGACTCCGAGCCCTGCTCAGCAGGCCCCGCAGCCTGCAGAACCAGGACTCAGAATGTCCTCTGGAAATAGCACTTTTATGGACACCGCCCCAAGGAGGTGTCCATTTTTTTGCCCGGCATGGAAACTGTCGGTATGTGTCCGGGGAACGCAAACCCAGCAGAACAGTCCTCCGCCCCCTGAAACACGGACACTCCGAACCAGCAGCCACAGAAGGTGCGACAACAGCACTTGCAAATAACAAAACGCCTTTTGCCTTTATAACGGCAACCATTGCCGTACTGCGATAAGCGGGCCCCGGTAGGCTCCATGAGCCGAAGCAGATCCAAATCACCTGGCCACACATTCCAGTAGCTCCCACGTGCAGTGACGCATCCCTCTGGCGGCAGATGAACAGCTTCTCCCCACGCTGCCACTGGCCCTTGCGTCCCCTGGGTCTCCGCACTTCGCCCTACCTCGACCGCAAGCCCTGAGGAGCCAGCCCCTGAGAGCTCCCCCTGAGAGCTCCCCCTGAGAGCTCCCCCTGAGAGCTCCCCTGGGAGATCCCTGGGAGATCCCCTGGGAGATCCCCTGAGAGATCCCCTGAGAGTCAGAGCGCCCTGATAGCCCGAGCCCCAAGGGGGCTAGTACCCAAGGGAGCGACGCACACACCGCCCAGCCTCACAACCTGGCTGCCCCCCAAGGAGGATCACATCAACAGCACCACCTCCTTTCAGCATAGGCCAAGCAGCCACCCAATGGATGGCGTCACCCCATCCCGCCCGCCTCCGATACAGACTAGATGCACCGCCCCACGCGGCTCAAACATCTTCCTGGAGCCAGACACCATGAGCAGATCTCCCCTACCAAGCGGCGAACCTTCAGCAGCGGAAGGCCGCCTCCTCGCAGGCGAGAGCGGCGCGTGTTTCAGCAAACAGAACACCGGATTCGGACATAAGTCACAAAGTAGCCACATGCGTCCGTGTCATGAATCGTCTGCATGAAGGACGTGAACTATGACCACGCCAAACCGTTGCGAACAGCAACAATGCATCCCAACGGATCACGCACAACGCGTGACTCCCAAGCAGCACTCCGTAGCACCTGCAACCTCGACAACCCCTTTTTTCTCTCTACCCGGAACTCTTCTATCCCGAACAGACACCAACTCAGTGCCTGCGGACGGAAGGAGGAGACTGAAATGAACGCTCAGAATGTACTCCTGGTCGATGACCAGCCCCTGATCCGCAAATCCCTTCGCTCCATCCTGGAGTCGATCGATGAAAACCTGATCATCATCGCCGCCTCCTCGCTAGAAGAAGCCATCCGCTATGTTCATAGCGGGCAGCAGCCGTTGCTGACCCTCCTGGATCTCCAGCTGCCCGACGCAACCGGAACCGTCACGCTGGACACATTCCGCCGGAAATGCCCGGTCTCCCCATCGTCGCAATGATCGAACGGGCAGATCAGCAGTGACCCATGCGTGCCAAGTGCCGGCACTCTGGGACTGGTCCTGAAAAACGCGGATACCCAACCCATCACTGACTGCCTCCGGACTGCCATCCGGCTGGCCCGCAATAGCAACGATCCCAAATCCGGAAGCGGATCCGCGCCTGCATCACATGCCGCAGTGGTTCGTCCTGAGTTCCAGGACCATCTCAGTATCCCCAAAGCGAATGCACCCCAAGGGCTGCGTGTTCAACCTGCGGTATATCCGGGCAGCAATACCGCTCCTGCACAACCGCACCGTGAATACCGGGACGGGCGCCATCTGGGCCTGAGTGAACGCCAACGCAGCGTGCTTCGGCTCATGATGCTGGGTCTGCCAAACAAGAGCATCTGCAGAGAACTGGGATTGGCAGAAGGAACGGTCAAGGTCCACGTCAGCAGCATCCTTCGCATCCTGGGCATCTCCTCGCGTGCGCAAGTCGCCATGGCAGCCATGCGCTCGGGATCCAGTTCGAAGACATCGCAACGTCCTGACAGCGCAGAACAGATCGAAGGTGAGCAGGCAAAACGCGGCAAACGGCCCACGTCCAAACGGACGTGGGAGCCATGCAAGAAACAGGGGGAGACAAGGGCACCGCCGACGGGAGCGCGCCTCGGAGTTACGCCGCTGACTTAAAACAGGCTGGCGAAGGAGACATACAGAAAGAGACAAACAGAATGTGAAGGGGGCGTATGAGATACAGAGGACTAATTGAGAGGGGCGTAGGAGACATACAGACGAAAAAAAAAGCCCGTACGATGTACGGGCTTTTTCATGAATAGGGTGTCTGACGATGTCCTACTTTCACGGGCGCGGGCCCACTATCATCGGCGCAAAAGCGTTTCACGTTCCTGTTCGGGATGGGAAGGAGTGGTTCCACTTCGCTATGGTCGTCAGACAAAGCTTGTTGGCGGCGAGCCTAGCGAGTTGCCAAGGCTTGCTGCCGTGTCTGATAGGAGTCGACGAGTGTATCGGAAGTTTCATGAGGAGTCCATGGTTTCCGACGACGATGTGACTGAGTCTCGAACGAGTCTGCGTGCAGAGTCATGTCGAGTCAACTGATGGCGGCCCAGCAGCATGCTGGATCTCGCAAAACTATAGGGTCAAGCCTCACGGGCAATTAGTACCGGTTAGCTGCACGCATTACTGCGCTTCCACACCCGGCTATCAACGTCCTGGTCTTGGACGACCCTTCAGGGGATCGAGTCCCCAGGGAGATCTCATCTTCAGGCAAGTTTCCCGCTTAGATGCTTTCAGCGGTTATCTCTTCCACACTTAGCTACCCTGCGATGCCACTGGCGTGACAACAGGTACACCAGAGGTGTGTCCACTCCGGTCCTCTCGTACTAGGAGCAGCCCCCGTCAAATCTCCAACGCCCACAGCAGATAGGGACCAAACTGTCTCACGACGTTTTAAACCCAGCTCACGTACCTCTTTAAATGGCGAACAGCCATACCCTTGGGACCGGCTACAGCCCAGGATGAGATGAGCCGACATCGAGGTGCCAAACACCGCCGTCGATATGAACTCTTGGGCGGTATCAGCCTGTTATCCCCAGAGTACCTTTTATCCGTTGAGCGATGGCCCTTCCATACAGAACCACCGGATCACTATGTCCTGCTTTCGCACCTGCTCGACTTGTCAGTCTCGCAGTTAAGCACGCTTTTGCCATTGCACTTAGGCACGATGTCCGACCGTACCAAGCGTACCTTCGAACTCCTCCGTTACTCTTTAGGAGGAGACCGCCCCAGTCAAACTGCCCACCATGCACTGTCTCCGGCCCGGATGACGGGCCTAGGTTAGAACCGCGAACAAACCAGGGTGGTATTTCAAGGATGGCTCCATCAAGACTGGCGTCCTGACTTCAAAGCCTCCCACCTATCCTACACAAGTCGGTTCGCAATCCAATGCAAAGCTACAGTAAAGGTTCATGGGGTCTTTCCGTCTAGCTGCGGGGAGATTGCATCATCACAAACATTTCAACTTCGCTGAGTCTCGGAGGAGACAGTGTGGCCATCGTTACGCCATTCGTGCAGGTCGGAACTTACCCGACAAGGAATTTCGCTACCTTAGGACCGTTATAGTTACGGCCGCCGTTTACCGGGGCTTCGATCAAGAGCTTGCACCCCATCACTTAACCTTCCGGCACCGGGCAGGCGTCACACCCTATACGTCCACTTTCGTGTTTGCAGAGTGCTGTGTTTTTAATAAACAGTCGCAGCCACCTATTCTTTGCAACCTCTTTGCCCTTGTGTTGTTCACACTCAAGCTACCAAGGCACACCTTCTTCCGAAGTTACGGTGTCAATTTGCCGAGTTCCTTCTCCCGAGTTCTCTCAAGCGCCTGAGAATACTCATCTCGCGCACCAGTGTTGGTTTGCGGTACGGTCGTTTCTAGCTGAAGCTTAGAGGCTTTTCTTGGAACCACTTCCAGTTGCTTCGCGAGCAAGCTCGCTCGTCCCAACCCCTCGGCATACGCCTGGCGGATTTACCTACCAGACACCTACAGGTCAGGAACCGGGACTTCCAACACCCGGACAACCTTCCACGATCCGTCCCCCCATCGCACTAGAAATCGGTGCTGGAATATTAACCAGCTTCCCATCAGCTATGGCTTTCGCCCTCACCTTAGGGGCCGACTCACCCTACGCCGATGAACGTTGCGTAGGAAACCTTGCGCTTACGGCGAGCGGGCTTTTCACCCGCTTTAACGCTACTCATGTCAGCATTCGCACTTCTGATACCTCCAGCATCCCTTACGAGACACCTTCACAGGCTTACAGAACGCTCCCCTACCCCGCACTCAAAGAGTGCAGCCTAAGCTTCGGTGCATGGCTTAGCCCCGTTACATCTTCCGCGCAGGACGACTCGATCAGTGAGCTATTACGCTTTCTTTAAATGATGGCTGCTTCTAAGCCAACATC
>NZ_LR134378.1:3010000-3162500 GCF_900637555.1 Lautropia mirabilis
GCGAGGAAGCCCAGCGCAAGGAACAGGAACGCAAGGCCGAGGAAGCACGCAAGGAAGCCGAGCGCAAGGCTGCCGAAGAGAAGAAGCGCCAGGAAGAAGAGAAGAAGCGCGAAGAGCAGAAGAAGCAGGAAGAGGCGCGTCAGCGCAAGCTGGCTCAGGAAAAGGCCGAGAAGGAAAAAGCCGAGAAAGAAAAGGCTGAGAAAGAGAAAGCTGAAAAGGCTGAGAAGGCGGCTGCCCAGAAAGCTGCCGCCGAGAAGGCCGCCGCCCAGCGCCAGGCCGCCGAGGCTCGCCGCAAGGCTGCCGTCAGCGCCCTGCTCAGCCAGGCCGGTGATGCCGACAGCACCGCCATCCACGGCAGTACCAGCGGTGCCCGCGATGCCGGCTATGCGGCCCGTGTCAGCTCGGCCATCCGCAACAACACCACCTTCTTCCAGCAGATCAGCGGCAATCCGAAGGCAGTCTTCGACGTGCGGCTTGATCGTGACGGCCGGATCCAGGACGTGCGCCTGAAGCAGTCCAGCGGCAATGCTGCCTGGGACAGTGCCGCCGAGCGCGCCATCCGGCGCACCGACCCCTTCCCCTGCCCCCGTTCCGGCAGCTGCGAGAGCACGCTGGAAATCCATCATGGCCCACAGGATTGAGTCATAATCAGATCATGAAAAGACGCGCGTTCCACCTTGGCATCCTTGCCTCCGCCCTCTTCATGGCGGGTTCCCTGTCGGCCCAGTCGATGCGCATCGACGTGAGCGGCGTTGGTGCACGCCAGGTTCCGCTGGCCCTGGCCCCCTTCAACGGCGCCGGCCAGGCTCCCCAGCAGCTTGACGTCGTCATCCAGGAAGACCTGCAGCGCAGCGGCATGTTCCGGCTGGTCAACCTCACCGAGACCCTCAGCGAAAACTCGCCGCTGGACATGTCGGCCCTGCGCGGTCAGGGCGCCGACTCGGTACTGGTGGGCTCGGTGCAGCCCGTGGCCAACGCCCGACTGGAATTCCGCTACAAGCTGGCCGACACCGTGCGCCAGTCCGTCATCACCGAAGCCACCATGACGGCCGGTGAGTCCGACGTGCGCCTGGCCGGTCATCGCATCGCGGACATCGTCTACGAGAAGCTCACCGGCATCAAGGGCATCTTCTCCACCCGCATCGCCTTCGTCACCAAGCAGGGCAACCGCTATCGGCTCAACGTGGCCGACTGGGACGGCCAGAACGTGCAGACCGCACTCAATGCCGGCGAACCCATCATCTCGCCTGCCTGGTCGCCTGACGGCAAGCGGCTGGCCTACGTCTCCTTCGAGACGAAGAAGCCCGTCGTCTACGTCCACGACCTGGCCAGCGGCCAGCGCAAGGCCGTTGCCAAGTTCAAGGGCAGCAACAGTGCTCCGGCCTGGTCGCATGACGGCCGCAGCCTGGCTGTCACCCTCACCCGTGACGGCGGCTCCCAGATCTACCAGGTCAGCGCCGATGGCGGCGAAAGCGCCCGGCGTCTCACCCAGTCCAGCAGCATCGACACCGAACCCGTCTACTCACCTGACGGCAAGTTCCTCTACTTCACGTCCGACCGTGGCGGTGCACCGCAGATCTACCGCATGCCCAGCAACGGCGGCGCTGCCTCCCGGGTCACCTTCGGCTCGTCCTACAACGTGTCGCCGCGCATCAGTCCCGACGGCCAGCAGATGGCCTATGTCACCCAGCGCAACGGACGCTTTCTCATCGCCCTGAAGGATCTTCAGTCCGGCGACGAGACGCTCCTCACTGACACCGGCGAAGAGGAGTCCCCCAGCTTCGCGCCCAATGGCCAGTGGGTCATGTACACCACCCGCGCCGGCGGTCGCGAATACCTGATGGCCGTCTCCACCGATGGCCGGGTCAAGCAGCGCCTGTCCAGCAGCACCAGCAGCGTGCGCGAGCCCGCCTGGGGACCGTACACCTGGTAACGCCCGGCCGCCCGAGCACGCCCATGCCCGGTACGGCCGGCCTGCCTTTGGGCGCTCCGGCCGCCAGAACCGCTATAGTGTCGTCAAGTGACCACCAAGAATTCACGACATCCAGAGCATCACGATTCAAGCAATAGGAGCCTTCCGATGTTTTCCACCCTGTCCAAACGTCGTCTGCTCAGTCTCGGGCTGGGCCTTGCCATCCTGAGCGGCTGTACCTCGGTCGACCTCGGTGAGTCCGACGAGCACGCCGTCAGTGCCACCGACGAAGCCACTCAGGGCCAGGAAGGTCAAGGCCAGGACGGCAACCTCGACAGCGGCCACGACATCACCCCCGTCCAGCCGCAGGACGAGGCCACCGACCCCCTGCAGGATCCCAACAGCCCGCTGGCCAAGCGCGAGGTCTTCTTCGAGTTCGACAGCTTCGCCATCCTGCCCGAATACCAGCCCATCATCGAAGCCCACGCCAACTACCTGTCCGCCCATCGTGACAAGCACATCGTGCTGGAAGGCAACACCGACGAGTTCGGCAGCCGCGAGTACAACCTGGCCCTGGGTCAGAAGCGTGCCGACGCCGTGCGCCGCGCCCTCAGCACACTGGGCGTCGACGAGAACCAGATGGAATCCATCAGCTACGGCGAGGAGAAACCCCGCGCCTCCGGCACCGACGAGTCGTCCCGTTCGCAGAACCGCCGGGTCGACATCAACTACCGCTGATCCATCCTGCCCGGATGACCTGACATGATCCTGCGTCTTCGCCCTGTCTTCCTCAAAGCCCCGCTGCTGGCCGCCCTGCTGGGCGCCGGCCTGCAGCTGGCCAGCCCTCCGGCCCAGGCCGCCCTGTTCGGTGACGACGAGGCCCGCCAGGCGGTGCTCAACCTGCGCACCAAGGTCGACACCCTGCAGCGTGACCTCTCCCGCCAGCTCAACGACCTTGCCAGCCGGCAGACCGACATCGAGCAGCGCCTGGGACGGCTGGAAGTCAGCCAGAAGGCCAGCCTCTCGCGCCAGAACGACATCGACAGCCTGCGCCAGGAAGTGGCCCAGCTGCGCGGCCAGCTCGAAGACACCCTGAACCAGCTGCAGCAGGCCCAGAAGAGCCAGCAGGACATGTCCGCCGACATGGATTCGCGCCTGAAGCGCTTCGAGCCCACACAGGTCACCATCGACGGCCGCCAGTTCAGCGTCGAGCAGGCCGAGAAGAACGAGTTCGAAGCCGCACTCGCCCTCTTCCGCAAGAGCAACTTCAAGGCCGCCGACCAGGCCTTCGCCAAGTTTGCCAAGACCTACCCGGAAAGCCCCTACCTGCCTACTGCGCTGTACTGGCAGGGCGGGGCCCAGTACGCCCAGGGCAATTACAACGGCGCGGTCAACACCCTGCAGTCGCTCATCCAGCGCTTCCCCGACAGCGCCCGCAAGGCCGACGCCCTGCTGCTGATCGGCAATGCCCAGGTCGACGCTGGCAACGACAAGGCGGCCCGCCAGACCTTCATCCGCATCGGCAAGGAGCACCCCAACACCCCGGCGGCCAACGCCGCGCGTGAGCGTCTGAAAGCCATGTAAGCTCGTCAGCAAGTGGAGGCGCCCCCGTGATGCAGGCCCCATGCAGTGCAATCCGCCCCATGCAGCAAGGCCCCATCAAAAAAATTTCGCCCACCCACTTGCAAAGCTGAAAAAGCGCTGATATCATGCTGTTTCTTCAGTGATGCAGCGCACCGCAACACTGAATGACCTGACAGACAGGTTAAATCTGGGTCGTTAGCTCAGTTGGTAGAGCAGCGGACTTTTAATCCGTTGGTCGTAGGTTCGAGCCCTACACGACCCACCAGTTTCTCAAAAGCCCGGCCTTGTGCCGGGCTTTTTCATTTCCGCTCAGATCATTTTTCATCAGCCGCACGGCTTCCATGCTGTGCGGCGTCCTCGTTGCCCTGTGCTGCTCCGTATTCGTCATGCCATCGGCCTTTGCCAAAGATCTGATCGTCTACCTGAGCCGCAGCCACAACACCGAGGCCGTGGCACGCATGATCCAGACGGAAACTGGCGGAGAACTGGTGGCCCTGGAACTGCAGAAGCCCTACCCCGAAAATTGTCGGGCCACCGTAGCGCAGGTGCAGATGGAGGATGAAAGCGGCTATCGCCTCCTCTCAGAACCCGCCTCGACAACCTGCAGCAGTTCAACCGGGTATTCATTGGTTTTCCCACCTGGGGCATGCAGCTGCCGCCACCGATCCGCAGCTTTCTGGCCAGCCATGATCTGAAGGGCAAGACCGTGGCACCCTTCAAAACCCATGCCGGCTACGGCGTGGGCAGCGGCTTCGAAGAGATCAACCGCCTGTGTAAGGGCTGTCGTGTGACTCCGGGTCTGTCCCTTCAGGGCGGGCGCGAGCGCGATGGCATCCTGTTCGTCATGGAAGGCACAAAAGCCGAGGAAAGCCGCGCACAGGTCCGGCAATGGCTGTCCAGACTGAAGTGACATCAATGGATACGGGCCGAAGCTCATGCTATCTTGCCCCGTATATCCGGCGAGCGTCCACAGGCAACCTGTGGAGACCCGTTGCAACCCAAAAGCGAAGCGGGCACCCAGAAACATCTGCAAGCCCAGCTCCCCAATCCCATGGAGGAAAGCCTCATGCCCCAGAAACAAACGGCTGGCCGCGACCGGCTGGGTGACTTCGCCCCCAAGTTCGCCGAACTGAACGATGATGTCCTGTTCGGACAGGTCTGGTCGCGCGAGCAGGAGCTGGCGCCCCGCACGCGCAGTCTCATCACCATTTCCGCACTGATTTCGGGCGGCAATTTCGAACAGATCCCCGCCCACCTGCGCATCGGCAGGCAAAATGGCATCACCCAGGCAGAAATTGCCGAGGTCATTACCCATCTGGCCTTCTACGTGGGCTGGCCCAAAGCCTGGTCGGCCTTCAATCTGGCCAAACAGATCTATACGGACAAGGAGGAACAGCCATGAACAGCGAGCAACAGGTCAAACACGGCATATTCCCGTTTGGCGAGAAGAACGACAAATACGCCCGCTCCTTCGTGGGACAAAGCTACCTGAGCATGCTGGCTGCCAACCCGGACATTCCGGTCGCCGTGGCCAATGTCAGCTTCGAGCCGGGCTGTCGCAACAACTGGCATGTGCATACCGATGGTTACCAGATCCTGATCGCCGTTGCCGGCGAAGGGTGGTATCAGGAAGAAGGCCAGCCAGCCCGGGCGATGAAACCAGGCGATGTGGTCATCACACCCAAAGGCGTGAAGAACTGGCACGGCGCCACGAAGGACAGCTGGTTCAGCCACGTGGCCATCACGGCCGGGGCCACCGAGTTCTTCGAAGCGGTGCCCATGGCCGACTATGATGCACTGCCGGGCTGAGCGGCAACGTATCGGCGCTCAAAACGGACAATGCTCGCGGCCATCGCCACCGTCATGATGGCCGTAACCAGAAGCACCAGCCGGCCATTGCCGGCATCATCCACAGCCCATACCACCAGCGCACCAGGCAGGAACACAGCCACCTGCTCCAGCAGAAAGCGTCCCGGACAACGAAACTCCTACGATGGCAAGCGCTGCTCCTGAAAGGATTCATGGACCGTCGGCCAGTTGCTGATCCGCCACTTCAGCCCAGATGACTGCTTTCTGAATCAGTCAGGATTCTGCGCGTTTTCCTTCATGAAATCGATGAACGCCCGGGTTCTGGCCGGCAGCAGCCGCGTGGCCGTCAGCGCATGAACGGGCACCGTACTGCCAGCCCAGTCCGGCAGCACACGCTGCAGCCGACCTGCCTCTACGTCCTTGCGTACGCCAATTTCCGGCAGCATCTCACCCAGCCGGGTGAATTCCGTCATGTCGTGCACGGACATGTCATAGGCGGTCTGTTCCAGCGCCTTGCCGGTCATGCCCTGCGCCCGTGCATGGGCCAGGGCCTTTTCGCCCAGCCCTTCCACGCCAGCCAGACGGGACCATTCCTTGTGCACGCCGATCATGTAGGAAGAGAATAACTCGAAGCCCCTCTCGACATCACGCCCCAGATGAATCATCAGGGCAGAGGGCATGTCCGGACTGTCGGCCATGGCCGACCAGCCGCTGGCGCTGAAGGTGAAGTTCATTTTCTGCATGGTTTCGGCGCTCCCCGGCAGCATCGGCAACCGATTTCATCTCATGCAGTCAGCAGTTCCCGCCGCTGTGCTGCGGAAAGCGCCTTGCCATAGAACAGCTGATAGAAACTCTGCACCATGTCATCCAGCGACGATGCCGTGCGCCAGACTACATGGTCAGGATGCAGCCGCTGCAGCAACCAGCGCAGCCCCATCAGGCGGTTCATTCCGGGTGGCCCGTCCAGCCAGCCAAAGGGCAGAGCGGGTGCCAGCAGGACCCGCCCCTCACGCACCGCACGGACAGATCGCCAGTCCCTGTCATGACGCACGCTGCTCGCAAAGCCGGCATCCTGGGTGAGAATCACGGCCGGATCCCAGCGCAACAGCTGCTCCAGCGACACACGCATCAATCCACCCCGACCACTCTCGACCGCCACATTGCGGCCTCCGGCGAGCTCGATCACCTCTGCATTGATGGCGCCGATCCGCGCGGTCTCAAGGCCCGCCACGCCACGTGCCAGGTACACCCTGGGACGTTGTTCCGCTGACACGTCCCGTGTCACCTGAGCCGCCAGCCTCAGCACCTCATCGGCAAAAGCCGCCAGGCGCTCGACGCGTGCTGATTCTCCCAGTAGCGCCCCAACGGCCCGCAGCTGGCGGGCCGAATCCGCCAGCCCACCCTGCACCAGCACACAGGGCAACCCCGTCTGCCGATGCAGCCTCTCAGTCCCTGACAGGTAGGTGGCATCCACCGTACCGGAATCCAGCACCAAGTCCGGCTGCAGCTCCAGCAGAGCCTCCAGCGGCATCGTGCTGCCTCGCCCCGCCAGCCGCCCCAGGTACGGCAAATCGGCCAGTGGCTCGCCCATCCAGGCTCGGGCCTGGGCCGGCAGCTTCATGGGCCATCCCAGCAGTTTCTGTGGCGCCACGGCCGCCAGCAGCACGCCGGCCGGAGGTCCGGCCGCGAACACCCGGCGTACCTCTCCGTTCGCTGGCAGAGCGCCAAAGCGTGCCACCAGCCCATCCAGCTCGGCTGCAGCGGCAGGGGCGGCTGCGACAGTAGCGACAGCAGCATCGGCACTCACGCCAACACCTGGCCACACGGCCAGAGCCGTCGTTTCCGCCACGCCGGCCAGCCAGCGACGGCGCCCGGCGTCGAAGCGACCATCCCGCACCATACGCTGTATCCCGACGTTCAGGCCAGCGCCGGGTGCTGTCCCGGGGTCCGGACCCTATCCTCACCGGCTCCGGCATCGCCCCCCGTCTGGGGCGGTACGTCAGCTTTGGCACTGACGGGTACGGTGCCATCTGCTCCTCGCCGTGCCAGCTGGGCCCGGCACCAGGCCATCAGCGCCTCCTCGTCTGTAGGCAATGCCACGTGCAGCCCGCCCGTGAAACGCTGCCAGCCGGACTGGTGGCGTGCAGCCACCGCCGTCAGCACCGGAATGCCGGCCTCGATGAAATCGGCAAACTCCATGACAAAGCCACCGCCCTCGGCCTCCACGCCGCCGAAGCGGTTGATCACCACCAGATCGACACCATCGGCCAGTGCCTGACGCAGCACAGCACTGGCCTCGCCCAACGCCTGCGGGTTCAGGTTGCAGGCCACCGATGCGCCCCCCAGATCCTGTGACAGCTCGAACGAGCGATCTGACCGCAGATCAAAGAGCACCATCCGTTTGCTGCCACTGGGGTAGTCATCCACCCGGTGCACCAGACCGCCCACATGGGCGCCCTCGGCCTGCAGGCGCCTGGCCACCCGTTCCAGCACGTCCTCCATGTCATGCTCGTCATCGGCATGCTCCAGCGCTGCCAGAGGCAGATCCCCTTGCCCGTTCCCCATGTCCCGTTCTCCTGTGCAAACGCCGGTCCTCTACAAGTGGATTCCGGCCTGGCACCGGGGCCCGAAGGCCGACTGCCAACAGGACCATGACCGATGCCTCATGCCGGGTTCCGGCTCAGAACCGATACCCCACATTCAGATAATAACTGCGCCCGGGCATCGGATAACCATCCGAGAACTGATACCACTTGTCGCCCAGGTTGCTCACGCCCACATCGACATCCAGCGCACGCGTGGCCTGGTAACGGGCAGCCAGCCCCACCACGCCGTAGCCACCCAGGGCCAGCGCCTGCCGACTGCCAGAGAACTGCACCTTGCGCCCCTGCTCGGCCTCCACGTCGGCACGCAGCGTCCAGCGCTCCTGCGGCTGCCATTGCACCCCGGCCAGCAATCGGTGTCGGGGCGTATCAGTCAGCTGGATGCTGCGATCACTCAGATTGGTCCGATGCAGCAGCGTATATCCCAGGTTCAGCGCCCACTGCCGTTCCAGCTGCTGCACCAGCGACAGCTCCAGCCCCTGATTGCGGGTACGCCCCACGTTCTGCTCCTGGTTGCAGGTCGTGCCGCCGCAGGACGAGGAATTCACCGTCATGGTCTGGATCTGGTCGCGCACCCGGCTGTAGAAGATGGCTGCCTGCCCCTGGGCGCCCTGCCAGAGTGCCCCCTGCACGCCCAGCTCCAGATGATGAGCCAGCTCGGGCTTCAGGTCGGGATTGGGCAGCGCCCGCCCCAACCGTGCCGAGTAGCGATCCTTGATGGTGGGAAAGCGCGTGCGCTGCGCCACCAGCACATAGGCCTCGTCACCCGATGCGCCCAGGATCTGGCCAAAGCGGATCAGCCCGTTCGTGGCATCCGTCTTGCCGGTCGGCCACTGGTAGACCTCCTTCGCATCCCGCTGGTCATGGCTCAGCTCCAGCGTCAGCCTCTGCCGGTCATTCAGTGCAATGTCATCGGCCGCCACCAGCGAAGTCGTCACGTCCCGATAGCGTCGTCCCTCGTCGTCATGCCGATCCACCTTGTAGTGTGCCGCCAGGCGCAGCGCATGCGCGGCAAACGCATGGTTTTCCCACGTCGCGCTCAGGCCAAGGCTCATGTCCTTGTAGCTGCTGGTAGGGTCATGCGCGGCGTAACTGGCGTTGCGATACATGTCCAGCCCGTTCTTGTACGTGTCGTGGTAGAGACGCGTCTTCAGCACATTGCCTGCATCCAGCCGGGTGGATGTCAGCACATACACACTGTCCTTGTCCCAGTACGGCCAGCGCCAGTAGCGCGTCGCATTGCGCGCCGTGGAAGTGCCCGTATAGACCGGGTTGCCCTTCTCGCCTCGCTGGCGCACATAGCCCACGGCGTACTCGTCCGACGCATTGGGCATCAGCCCCAGCTTGAACGACAGGCGCCGGTCCTTGCGGTCGGCATTCGACCGATATTTGCCAGTATCGGTGGGTTGACGCTTGAAATCCTTGAACCCCTTGGGCAGCCGGAAATGATCGGACTCCAGCAGCGAGGCACCCACCTGGTAATACCAGAGGTCCTGCTTGCCTCCCAGGTTCAGCGCCGCCTTGCGTCCTCCTCCAGTGGCCAGCCCCAGGCGCACATCGCCTTCGAAGGGCTGCGTCGGCCGGCGCGTCACCAGGTTGACCGCACCACCCAGCGTGTTGGGGCCGTACAGCAGAGAAGCACCTGCCTTGGCCACACTCACTTGTGCCAGATCGAAGGCCGTGAAGCGGTCGAAGTCCGCATAGCCGTCATAAGGCACATACAACGGGATGCCGTCCACGTACACCGGCACCTGTCGGGAATCGAAGCCGCGCACGTTCAGCATCGTCTCGTTGCGGCCGTTCACCGTCAGGCTCACCCCCGGCAGATGGCGTACCGCGTCCGACACCGTATCGACCCGGGCAGCTGTCAGCAAGCTTCCGCCCAGCTTCAGCACATCCGGCTGCACAGGTGCACGTGCCCTCACCTCGACAGTGCCCAGCTCGAATACGCCAGGCTCCTCGCCCGAAGCCGGGGAAGACTGCTGGGCCGCTGCGGTCGAAACGGCCAGAGCCCCGAGCACCAGCATCATGAGCCTGCTGCGGTACAGGCAGGGCAAGGAATGTGAAGACGAAGCCATCAATGCAGCAGCCGAAACGTCCATGAACGGTCTCCCCTACAAGGAGCTGGAATGTCACACGGTCCAAAGCCGTTATATAACCATGTAATAACGACTGAAAACACGATCTGGGTCAAGACTCAGGGAGCCTTGTCACGCAAACAGCGTCATGTCAGCCCCCCTGATCACATGAAAGCCCCTGGAAAAGGAGCAGGTTTCAGACTGGCGATGCAACCTGCCATCCACACGCGGCCGCACCATATACAGAAACCGAATGTCTTTCCCCGAAAGCCTTCGTTCCTGCACACCGGGGGTTTCCTTATCTTTGGATCCAGTTCGCAGGGTCCATCCGGACGCAGATGACATCAGGCTCGTTCTCAGGAAGAACACATGCCAGTACCCGGAAAGACCCGTTCAGCCCCTTTCTTTCCGCGTGCACGATGAATCCCGGCATTCCGCTCCCTCCAGAACTGATCCTCCAGCTTGGCAGCCTCAGCCCGATCCAGCTGGCCTGGCTGTCGGGCTACTGCTGGTCCCAATGCCAGCAGCCGGCCGCACAGGCCTTTCCTGGTCAATCCGGTGCCATAGGTGCCGTCACAGGACAGCCCGGTGGCGCACTCACAGTTCCCGGTGCAGTCGTCGGAGGCTCAGCCGGCCAGACATCCACTGCCACAGGAACCGCACCGGCAGCCACGCGCCGCATCACCATCCTGTCCGCCTCACAGACGGGCAACGCGCGCCGTGTGGCCTCGCAACTGGCAGACAGCCTGAAAAAGGCAGGCCTGCAGCCCAGACTGACGAGTGCCGCCGACTTCAAGAGCAAGACACTGCCCGGTGAAGACATCCTGCTGCTGGTCAGCTCCACCCAGGGCGAGGGCGAGCCCCCCGAAGAGGCACTGCCCCTGCACAAGTTCCTGTTCGGCAAGAAGGCCCCCAAGCTGGACACGCTGCATTTTGCCGTGCTGGGACTGGGCGACTCTTCGTACCCGAAGTTCTGTCAGGCAGGTCGCGATTTTGATGCACGACTGGCCGAGCTAGGCGCACACCGACTGCATGACCGCGGTGACTGCGATCTGGATTTCCAGGCCACTGCCACCGCATGGATCGACGCCATCACGCCGGTACTGAAGAAGCTGTGCGGAGACAATGCAGGACCCGCCTCGGGTGGTGTTCAGCCCGCCGCCGGCAACAGCCCGGGCACGACGGGGGCCTTTCCGGGAGCATTCCCGGGCGCGTTTCCGCTGGCTAGCACCCCGGGAACCTTGAACACGGCCGGCAACCTGGGAAGCTTCCCCCAGCCTGCTGATGCCGCCGTGGCAACCGCCGAGGCCCCGGCTGCACAGGTCTGGACGCGAGAGCAGCCTTTCACCGCCAGCCTGTCGGTACGCCAGAAGATCACCTCGCGCAACGCCGAAAAGGATGTCGAACACATCGAGATCGATCTGTCGGACTCCGGCATCCGGTACCAGCCCGGCGATGCATTGGGCGTGTGGCCGGTCAACGCACCGGACCTGGTCAGCGAGATCCTGTCCCTGCACCGCCTGAAAGGCGACGAAACGGTGCAACTGGCCGACGGCACATCCACCGACATCCGTCATGCACTCACTCATCACGTCGATATCACGCAGAACACGCCTTCCTTCGTGCAGGCCTATGCTGCCCACAGCGGAAAGCGTGAGCTGCAGGAAATCGTCGAGAACGCCGAAGCGCTGGATGTCTACCTGGCCAGCACACCACCCGTGGGCGTATTTGCCGAGCACCCGCATCCACTGCCAGCGCAGGAGCTTCTGAAACTGTTCCGTCCCCAGGCACCACGGCTCTATTCCATTGCTTCATCACAGGACGACGTGGGCGATGAAGTGCACCTCACCGTCGGTGTCGTGCAGTTCCGTCACCACGGCCAGCATTACACCGGCGCTGCTTCCGGCTACCTGGGCCACCTGCTGGAAGAAGGCGATGGGGTGCGTGTCTTTGTCGAGCCCAACCCTCACTTCCGCCTGCCAGCCGATGGCGACACATCGATCATCATGATCGGCGCCGGTACCGGCATCGCCCCCTTCCGCGCCTTCATGCAGCAACGCGAGGCGCAGGGTGATACAGGCCGGAACTGGCTCATCTTCGGGAACCAGCGTTTCACTGACGACTTTCTCTACCAGGCCGAATGGCTGCAATACCGCAAGAGCGGTCTGCTCACCCGCGCGGACCTGGCCTGGTCCCGCCAGGGCAAGGAAAAGGTCTACGTGCAGCACCGTCTGGCACAGGCGGGAGCCGATGTCTGGCAGTGGCTGCAAGAAGGCGCACACCTCTATGTCTGCGGTGATGCCAACCGCATGGCACGTGACGTGGAGCGCGCCCTGAAAGAGATCGTCATGACCCACGGCGGCATGTCCGAAGACGATGCCGACGACTATCTGAACGACCTGCGTGAGGACCGTCGCTACCAGCGGGATGTCTACTGAAGGCACACGCTTCTTCCGTGACACCCCAAAGGCATTAGATGCCTGCGCATCACGATTGAACAACCCGAGATTCCAGAGAAACACCATGTCGAACGCCGTACTGGACAAACGCGCCAAGCTGCCTGATGCGCCCTTGGCCGACAATGAACGCCTGAAAGGCAACAGCCATTACCTGAAGGGAACCATCCGTGAAGATCTGGGTGACGGACTCACCGGTGGGTTCAACGGAGACAATTTCCAGCTGATCCGCTTCCACGGCATGTACGAGCAGGATGACCGCGACATCCGTGCCGAGCGCGTGGGTCAGAAGCTGGAGCCGCTGAAGAACGTCATGCTGCGCTGTCGCCTGCCAGGCGGCATCATCCAGCCGCAGCAATGGCTGGGCATCGACAAGTTCGCTACCGAACAGACGCTCTACGGCAGCATCCGGCTCACCAACCGACAGACCTTCCAGTTTCATGGCGTGCTGAAAGAGAACATCAAGCCCATGCACCAGTGGCTCAACCAGCTGGGCCTGGACAGCATCGCCACTGCGGGTGACGTGAACCGCAACGTGCTGTGTACCAGCAACCCGGTGGAATCGTCACTGCACCGTGAAGCCTGGGAATGGGCCAAGAAGATCTCCGAGCATCTGCTGCCTCGCACCCGGGCCTACGCGGAGATCTGGCTGGACGGGCAGAAGGTGCAATCCACCGAGAACTTCTTCGGCACCCCGGTCATCGACAAGGCCAAAAGCGGCGACGACACCGAACCCGTGCTGGGCAAGAGCTATCTGCCGCGCAAGTTCAAGACCACGGTGGTCATCCCGCCGCACAACGACGTGGACCTGCACGCCAACGACCTGAACTTCGTGGCCATCGGTGACGGCAAGCATCTCGTCGGCTTCAACGTGCTGGTGGGCGGCGGCCTGTCGATGGAACACGGCAATACCCGCACCTATCCCAACGTGGCGCGCGAATTCGGCTTCCTGCCGCTGGACAAGGTGCTCGACTGCGCTGCTGCCATCGTGTCGGTGCAGCGTGACTGGGGCAACCGCAGCGACCGCAAGAATGCCAAGACCCGCTACACGCTGGAGCGCGTTGGCACCGACGTGTTCATCGCCGAAGTGGAAAACCGCATGGGCGCGAAGTTCGAGCCCATCCGCCCCTATGAATTCACCACTCGGGGCGACCGCATCGGCTGGGTGCAGGGCGAGGAAGGCAACTGGCACCTGACGCTGTTCATCGAGAACGGCCGTCTGGTGGACCGCCCGGGCAAACCGCTGAAGACTGGCATGCGCGAGATTGCCAAGGTTCACAAGGGTGATTTCCGGCTGACGGCCAACCAGAACCTGATCGTGGCCAATGTGCGCCCCGAGGACAAGGAGCAGATCGAACGCCTTGCCCGCGACCATGGGCTGATGAGTGATCGCGTGACGCCGCAGCGCGAGAACTCCATGGCCTGCGTCTCGCTGCCCACATGCCCGCTGGCCATGGCGGAATCCGAACGCTTCCTGCCGCAGTTCTCCGACCGCATGGACGAACTGATGGCGCGGCACGGCCTGTCCGAAGAGCACGTGGTGCTGCGCGTGACGGGCTGCCCCAACGGCTGCGGCCGTTCGATGCTGGCCGAGATCGGCCTGGTGGGCAAGGCCATCGGCCGCTACAACCTGTACGTGGGCGGCAATCGCGAAGGCACCCGCATCCCGCGCCTCTTCAAGGAGAACATCGTGCAGGAAGAGATTCTGGAAATCATCGACGGCTGGCTGGGTGCCTGGGCCCAGGGGCGCCAGGGCGAGGAAGGCTTTGGCGACTTTGCGGTACGCACCGGCATCATTGCCCCGGTTCTGGACGCCCCGCGCGATTTCTGGACTGTCGCTGCCTGAACACCATCCGGATGCCTCCGGGAACACATCCCGGCAGCAACCTCCCTGCCCTACGGACCAAGGACCCCCATCATGCAGTACTTCCCCCTCTTTGCCGACCTGAAAGGTCGTGCCGTGTTGCTGGTGGGTGCAGGCGAGGTGGCCACCCGCAAGGCCGATAGCCTGCTTCAGGCCGGCGCCGACATCCGCGTGGTGGCCCGCGAACTGGCGCCAGCCTTTCTGGACTGGCAGAACGAAGGGCGCATCCAGTGGCTGGCGCGCGAATTCCACCCCGAGCACCTGCAGGACGTCTTCCTGGTGGTCTCGGCCACCGGCGATGCCGAAGTGGACAGCCAGGTGTTCAAGGCCGCCCAGGCCCGCCACCTGCTGTGCAACACGGTGGACGATCCGCAGCGCTGCTCCTTCATCACCCCGGCCGTCATCGACCGCAGCCCCATCCAGGTGGCCATTTCCTCATCCGGCACGTCGCCCGTGCTGATCCGGCACTGGCGTCAACGCATCGAGGCCCTGCTGCCGCAGCACACCGGCACCCTGGCCAACATCGCTGGCCGCTGGCGCACCCGGGTGCAGGAGAAGCTGGGTACCGTGCGCGAACGACGCCACTTCTGGGAAACCCTGTTTGCCAGCCGCTTCGACGCCCTGGTGGCCCAGGGAGACATTGCAGCGGCCGAGGCTGAGCTGGCCCGCCAGCTGGATGGCCAGGCCGCCCGACAAGGCGAGGTCGTCGTGGTGCATGCCGACCCCGACGACCCGGGCCTTCTGACCCTGCACGCCCTGCGCGCCCTGCAGGCCGCCGACCTGGTGCTGTACGAGGCCCGCGTCTCCGAGCCGGTCCGTCAGCAGATCCGCAAGGATGCCGAACGCAGTTGCCTGGCCCCGGCACTGGCTCCCCATGACCAGTTCGATGGCACGGGCAGTCAGCATGTGGCCCGCGTTGCCACCCGCCTGCGCGACGAAGCCCGCCAGGGCAAGCGTGTGGTCTGGCTGCGCTGCGCCCCACAGACCCCCTCCGATGATTCGACCTGTGCACAGATCCTGACCTCTGCCCATGTTCCGCTGCGAATCATTCCCGGTGTCCCTGTTTCCGGTCCCGATTCGCGGTCAGACGGATCCCGTCATCGGCAGCCTGCCCCGGCGGCCACCCTGCCGATCCCGGTGTCGCTCCAGGCCGTACCCACCGTCATGTCTCCCGTCCGACGGCTGCGCGTTGCCCCCCCACAACACCTGCACCGCCTCTACCGGCGCAAACATCGACACGACACCACCCTTCGTCATTTCCAAGCGTCACAAAACCGCAAGATTTAGTAACGGCTTCCTATAATGGTCGCTTCCCCGACGGCCATGGAAAGCCCACGATGCTTGTCTCCCCACACTCCATCCCTGATCAGCAGACGTTGAACACCGACGTCTGCATCATCGGGGCCGGCCCTGCCGGCCTTGCTGCTGCCCAGGAACTGCTGGACAGTGGCCTCGATGTCATCCTGCTGGAATCCGGCGGCGAAGAACCTGACGCAGCCACCCAGCAACTGGCGGCCGGCGTCTCCGAAGACACGCCCGACCTCTACCCCGACATCGTCTGGTCGCATGACCGGCGCTTCGGCGGCACCTCGGTGCAATGGGACGTGCAGGTCCATGGCACGAAGAACTGCCACCTGGCCACCTTCGATCCCATCGACTTCAAGAAGCGCGACTGGATGCCTCACAGTGGCTGGCCCATCGATTACGACACGATGCACCCGTACTATCTGCGGGCGCTCAAGCTGTGGGAAACCGGCATCGACTCGCTGGAGATGGCTCCGTGGGTCTCCGACGAACGCAAGCTGCTGGACTTCAAGGACAACACCCTGGAGACCAAGCTGTACATGACCGGCTCGCAGGCCGCGCTCACCGAAGGCATCGGCGGCCGGATCAAGCAGAGCCAGAACATGCGGCTCATCATGAAGGCCAACGCGGTCGAGCTGGACACCAATGAGGATGCCAGCACCGTCACCGGCGTGAAGGTGGCCTGCCTGGACGGGCGCCGCTTCACCATTGCGGCCAAGCAGGTGATCCTCGCCCAGGGTGGCTTCCAGGTGCCCCGCCTGCTGCTGGCCTCCGATCGTGTGGCCAAAAATGGTCTGGGCAACGACAACGGGCTGGTCGGCCGCTTCCTGATGGACCGCCAGATCGTCAAGACCGGTACGCTGTTCCCCAACCAGCCCATCTCGGCCTTCGGTCTCTATGACCTGCAGCACCGCGGCCTCTCGCACGTGCTGGGCAAGCTGGCCATCCCGCAGAAGACGCTGGAAGAGCGCCACCTGATGAACACCTCCATCGGGCTCAACGCGCAGCCGGCGTTCTCGCGCGTGAGGCTCGCACAGCGCCTGTTCGGCCGCGGCACCACCTTCCGTTCGCCGGCCTACTATTCGCTGCGCAAGATCGTGCGCGACCTGCGTGCCCGCCAGATGCCCGAGCGCCCGCTGCACCACCTGCTGAAGGTGCTGGGCGGCATCGACGACCTGGTGTTCATCAAGGTGGCCCGCGCGCCCTGGCTGCAGATCCCGTACAACCGCGACAGCGGCGGCTGGTACGAGGCACCGCACCGAGACCAGTTCTTCAAGGTCATCGATCTATACCAGATCGCCGAGCAGTCGCCCGATCCGGACAACCGCATCACCCTCAGCGACGAGCGCGACGCCACCGGCATGCGCAAGCCGAAGGTGGAATTCCGCTGGCGCGACTTCGACATCCGCAGTGCCCTGGGCACGCAGGACATCGTGCAGAAGGCCTTCGAGCAGTCCGGCATCGGCCGGCTGCGTGTCGAGCGCCGTGATGGCCTGCCCCTGGTCACCCAGATGACGGCCCACCACCCCGCCGGCACGGCCCGCATGGCCGATGATCCGAAGCAGGGCGTGGTCGACCGTAACTGCCGCGTGCATGGTGTCTCCAACCTGTACGTGGCCAGCAGCGCCGTCTTCACCACCGGCGGCTGCGCGCCCCCGACGCTGACCATCGTCGCCATGGCCGTGCGCGTGGTCGACGCCGTCAAGCAGCAGCTGGGCAAGGGCTGATCCCCTCCTCAGCCTGCACGAAGGCCGCCATTCGGCGGCCTTTTCATTTATCCGTTCGTATCGTGGACATGACGGATGTTGCGAAGCATATCGATTACCATACCGCTGTTGCATTTCCAGCACATACCTTTCATAACTCATGATCTCCACCTGCCCCCACACCCTGCGCCGGCTGCCGCTGATGCTGGCCCTGGCCCTTGCTGCCCCCCTGGCCCATGCCCAGGAAGTCATCGTTGCCGCCGAAAGCGCTGAAAGCGCCCCCTCCGGCAAGGACGACGCCACACTGCAGGCCGTGCATGTCACCGCCGTGCGCTCCGAAGGCTTCAAGCCCGTCACCGTCAAGGCCGGCACCTTCCGCGGCGCTGACGTGATGGACGTGCCCTCCACCATCAACGTCGTCACCAGCAAGGTGCTGGAAGCACAGGCTGCCGAAGGCCTTTACGACGCCGTGCGCAACACGGCCGGTGTCACCCGCCAGCAGAACGGCGGCGACACCTGGGACCAGCTGGTCATTCGCGGCGTGGAAGTGCAGAACCGCACCAACTACCGCCTCAACGGTTCCATGCCCATCATGAACTTCTCGCAGGTGCCCATGGAGAACAAGGCCCGTGTGGAAGTGCTGAAAGGCGCCTCGGCCCTGTACTACGGCTTCACCGCACCGTCGGGCATCGTGAACTACGTCACCAAGCGTGCCGGCCTTCACCCCGTCACCAGCGTGGGGCTGCGCTTCGACACCAACGGCACCCTCCTGGCGCATGCCGACGTGGGGCGCCGCTTCGGCGATGAAGACCAGTACGCGCTGCGCCTGAACGTGGCCGGCGGCCAGCTGGGCAACTACCTGGATGGCGTGGACGAAGGCAACCGCAGCTTCGCCTCGGCCGCCTTCGACTGGCGTGTGACCAGCCGCCTGGTGCTGGCACTGGATCTGGAATACGACCGCCGCCGCACCGTCGAGCAGGCAGGGGTGGCCCTGCCCGCCGCCGTCAACGGCACCATCACCCTGCCCCGCGCTGTCGATCCGAAGAAACTCGTGGGCCCGGACTGGGCCACCTTCCGTGCCGAGACCACCAACATCCAGGCACGGGCCGACTACTCGCTGTCGGACAACTGGGCGCTGACCGTTGAAGCCGGCCGCTCCAAGGTGGACCGTGACCGCACGCTGCCCATCTTCCAGTTCACCAACGCGGCCGCCGTGGCCACGGGGGCCGGCCGCATCCGCGGCAACATGCAGAACAACGTCAACACGTCCGATCTGCTGCGTGGCGAGCTTGCCGGAACCTTCGACACCGCCGGCGTCACGCACAACCTGACGGCTGGCGTGGCCCGTGCCGAGAAGAAGCAGGACCCGGTCTACCAGCGCAACTACACGGTGGCCAGCCAGAACCTGTACAACCCGGTGGCCATCACCAACTACACGCTCGGTACCCGGCCAGCCAATCCCACCTCGCCGCTGCTGGAAACCTCCGACCTGGGGGTTTACGCCATCGACCGCGTGGACCTGAACCCGCAGTGGCAGGTCATCGGCGGCCTGCGCTACAGCAAGTACAAGAGCGACCAGGGCACCAACCACTATGACGCCACCAAGACCACGCCCATGGCCTCGGTGGTCTACAAGCCCGATGACACCCTGTCCTTCTACGGCTCGTATGGCAAGGCCCTGGAAGAAGGCGAGGCCGCACCGGCCGGCACGGCCAACCAGAACGAACGGCTGCGCCCGGGCGTGAGCGACCAGTACGAGATCGGCGCACGCTGGCAGATCCCCAACGGCACGCTGCTGTCGGCCGCCGTCTTCGACATCAACCGCCCCGGCTACTACACCAACGCCAACAACGTCTACACGGCCGATGGCGAACAGCGCTACCGCGGTCTGGAACTGTCGGCCCAGGGCACGCTCACCCGTCAGCTGTCCTGGCAGTCGTCGGCACTGTGGCTGGATCCGAAGTTCCGCAAGATCAACGACACCTACAACGGCAAGCGCCCCGAGAACGCCGCCAGGTACACCGGCAGCCTGTTCCTGTCGTATGCGCTGGATGACTTTGCCCCGGGTCTGTCCGTCAACGGCGGCGCCTATTACACGGGCCGTCGGCCGGTCAACGACCTGAACCAGGCCTGGCTGGGTGGTGTCACGCTCTACAGCGCTGGCGTCCAGTACCAGCACCACCTGTTCGGCAAGCAGACCACCTGGCAGCTCAACGTCGACAATCTGGCCGACAAGCGGTACTGGGCCGGTGGCGGCAACCGCCTGGCCGCCGGTTCACCCCGCGTCATCAAGCTGGGCGTGAAGGTGGACCTGTAAAATGGCGGGATGATCAAGCAACTGCTTGCCATCTCGGCCGGAGCCAGCGCCGGCGCCTGCCTGCGCTGGCTGCTGGGTCAGGGACTCAACGCCCTGTTTCCCGCCATCCCGCCCGGCACGCTGGTCGCCAACCTGCTGGGTGGCTATCTCATCGGCGTGGCGCTGGGCTTCTTTGGCCAGCACGTGGGCCTGGCCCCGGAATGGAAGCTGCTGATCATCACCGGCTTCCTGGGCGGGCTCACCACCTTCTCCACCTTCTCGGCCGAGGTCACCGCTCACCTGCAGGACGGGCGCCTGGCCTGGGCCGTGGGCGCCGTCGGCATCCACGTCATCGGCTCGCTGGCCATGACGATGCTGGGGCTGGCGACCATGGGGGCCTGGGCCCGGGGGTGAGCACGCTGCTCTCACGGAACCGGCGGCGGTCAACCGGCGGGAACCATCCTGCCAGGAGGGCTGGCCACGCAAGGTGGCCAGCCAGGCGAATCAGCATTCCTATACGGGCCTCACGCCATCCAGACCATTCCAGGTCGGTGCGTGCCAGACTTCAGAACGTCACCTTCACCCCCACTCCATACATCCGGGGTTCCAGCACGTCGGACACGATGACAATGCCACCGGCACTGCGGTCATCGAATTTCCAGGTGGGCTTGCGGGTGTCGAACAGGTTGTCCACATAGGCGTAGAACTGCCACGTCCGGTCCATCTGGTACGAGAGACGCGCATTGGCCACGGTGTAGGCCTGCACGTCATAGCCCGGCAGGTTGTTGTCGCTGGAGTGATAGCCGTCGGTGCGGTGCACATTGGCATTCAGCGCCAGCTGATCAGTGATGTTCCAGTTCACGTCCAGACCCGCCATGTACCGCGGTGAACGGCCAAACTCATTGCCCTCGAAGGACACGCCATCCGGATCGGAGAAGCGGTGAATCTTCGTGCGCAGCAGGCCGGCGCTGGCACGGATGTCAAGGCTGTCCAGCGCCTTGTAGTCCGCCGACACCTCCAGACCATAGGAGCGCGATTCATCGGCATTGCGCACCACGTTGCCCATCAGCCTGCCGTTCACGTAGTCGGGCACATCGACCTGCGAATCCTTGCGGTCATCCCAGAACAGGTTGGCGTTCACCACCAGCCGGTCGCCCAGCGTGTCGATGCGGGTGAAGAGCTCATAGTTCCACATCGTTTCCGGGTTGAACTTGTAGAACGAGCCGTTGGCCGTTCGCAACCCCGCACCACCAGGGTTGTAGCCACGGCTCACCAGCGCTCCCACCGTCCAGTCAGGTGACACGTCATAGGCCAGGGAGACCTTGGGCAGCAGCTTGTGATAGGTCTCGTCGAAGGCCAATGGCATGCGCGCAACGCTGGAGGTCCCGTTGCGCTTGACGCTGTCGTGCTGATAGCGCAGGCCGCCGGTCAACGACCATTGCGGCGCAAGGCGCCAGCTCAACTCGGTGAAAACCCCCAGACTGTCCTTCTTGTCGTGGAAGGACGACGTGCCACGCAGGTACAGCAGGTCATCGGCATCCACGTTGTTGTAGTAGACGCCCGCCATGCCACTGAGGCTGTTGTCGGGCGCCTTGAAGCTGGCACGCAACTCCTCTGAGAAATCACGCGAATCCATGTGGGCACCGCCGTTGCTCATCGGAACGGATACCCGTTCGGTGTTTCTGCGGCTGTACTGCAACTGGTTGTCCAGCCGAACCCCGCTGCCCAGGTCATAGGCCAGATCATGCACCCCTGTCCACCCATGGGTGTTGAAAGTGGGCATGGTCGGCGTGGCATTGTTCAACTGGTCATGAGGATCATTGGCCGCCTCGGACGTGGGCAGGTTGCCGCGCAGATAGGAAAGCGTCAGTTTCGATTCCAGGCCCGGCAGCGCACCGGGCGTCCACAGCAACTTGATGCGGCCGTTGATGTTCTCGGGGCTGGTATCGGTATTCCCCTTGGAATAGGTGGGATTGACGTAATTGATGTAGGTGTCGCGGCTGCTGTAGTCCAGCGCAATGCGTGCTGCCAGTTCCTCGTCCACCAGCGGCCGCGACAGCATCACCGAGGCACGTCGGGCCTTGCGACTGCCCAGCTGCAGCTGCGCCGCACCTTCCGGCTTGAAGGTGGGATCCTTGGTGTTGACAATGACCGAACCGGCAATGCTGTTGGCACCCAGCGCCGCCGTCTGCGGACCGCGATAGACCTCGACGGAATCCACATCCCAGATGGACGTGGTGCCATAGGCGGTTTCCCAGAAGTTCAGGTTGTGGCCGTCGACATTGACACGGGCCCGTGGCACCGTACCTCCAAAGAAGGCGCCTGCGCCGGAACTGGCCCCCTGGCCATCGACGCCCCGGATGACGGGCGCACTGCCAGGCCCGGTATACAGCACGTTGGGGATGTTGCGCGTCACATCACGCACCGCGGCCGCCTCGGGCTGCTCCTGCAGGTGACGGTTGCCGATGACGGCCACCGAACTGGCGGTTTCCTTGACCGTGCGGCGCACCTTCTCGCCGGTGACGACCACACTGTCCAGCGTGGTGACTTCGCGGATATCGGCCCGCAGGCCCTGGGCCTGTGCAAATGCTGCCGGGGCGGGAAGAACGGCAGCAAGGGCCAGAGCGGTGGCCGTCAGTCTGCCCGGAGCCCCCCTCCTGCATGAGAAGCAGCCTTCTCTTTGCTGCTTCCCCTTCGACAAGGACTGTCTGCGCTCGGTATTCGGCATCTCGTATTCCTCCCTCCGTCTGGCATGGGCGGCCGCGCCCCGGGGCTCCCAGGACTCCTTTGAACGGGCCCTCGCGGATGTGGCCTTTCAAGCTATTATTCAAGAATAGCAAACAATTCCCACTATCAAGTCATCCTTCATTCCATGACTACCTCGACGTCGAGCACGCAGGCCATGCCGGTCCGTGCGGAGTTCATCTTTTCCAGCGGCAGCCGCGAGCTGCATGCCCACGGCGTCCGCGAGACCATCACGGTGCCTGCCGTCAACGGGGATGCAGCCGACAGCCCACTGCAGCAGCAGGTAAGGGCCGCCTTCGATCGTGCCCGGAAGGCAGGGATGGAAAACCCGGTCGTCGTCGGGGCCATTCCCTTCGACGTGAACCAGCCCAGCCAGCTGTACGTACCAGAGACCGCGGCCTGGCAAGAGGCCGACCCATCCACCCATGCGCAGGCCATGCCCATGCCCGCCCTGCGTTCCATGGATACGGTGCCGGATCAGCACGGCTTTCAGCAGGGGGTAGCCAACGCCATCGCTGCATTTCCCGCCGAAGGCATCCACAAGGTGGTGCTCTCCATCACCAGCCGCCTTCACTTCACCGAGGCGGTACCTGTGGCGGCGCTGCGCACCAATCTGCGCCGGCTCAATCCGTCGGGTTATCTGTTTCAGGTCCCGCTGCCCGGCAACATCCACCTGGTAGGCGTCAGCCCCGAGCTGCTGATCGAGAAGCACGGTGCCACGGTCCAGTCCAACCCGCTGGCGGGCTCCGCCCGTCGCCAGGCCGACCCCGCCGAAGACCAGGCCACGGCCGAGAGGCTCGCGGCCTCAGGCAAGGACCATCACGAGCACCAGTTCGTGACCGCAGACATCCAGGCTCGGCTGGCGCCGCTGTGTACAGCACTGGACGTGCCCGCCCGCCCCTCCCTCATCAACACGGCGGCCCTGTGGCATCTTTCCACCCGCATTCGTGGTGAGCTGCAGGATCCGCAGACCAATGCGCTGCAGCTGGCCTGCTGCATCCACCCCACCCCCGCGGTCTGCGGCACACCGCGTGATGCCGCGCATGCACTGATCCGGCGCATCGAGCCCTATGACCGCGGCCTGTTCACCGGCATCGTGGGCTGGATGGATGCGCAAGGCAACGGTGAATGGGTGGTGACGATCCGCTGCGGCGTGCTGCATGACAAGTGGCTGCAGATCTATGCCGGCGCCGGCATCGTTGATGCGTCCGATCCGCAGTCCGAATGGAACGAGGTCCAGACCAAGCAGGGCACCATGTTGCGTGCCTGCGGACTGGGTGAAGAACAGGCCGCCCCCATCCCGACCGCAGCCTGACAGCACGTCCTGGGGTCAGCTTGCCAGCTTCGGCTGGCACTGCCACACCCACTCCATGTCCCATCCCGGTCAGCCCCCTTTCAACATCCCTTTTCTTGCTTTCCCGGCATTTCATCATGGCCATTCCCTTCATCCGCAGCTACCCCATGCCCGCGCCCGACAGCTTTCCGGTCAACAAGGTGGCGTGGAAGCTGGATCCCTCACGCACAGCGCTGCTCATCCACGACATGCAGCGCTATTTCCTTCGCTTCTATGAAACCGACTCCGGGTTGCTGCAGACACTGATCGGCAACATTGCCACGCTGAAACGCTGGGCCGCTGCACATGACGTTCCGGTTTTCTACACGGCACAGCCGCACGATCAGCCGGCATCCGACCGTGCGCTGCTCAACGACATGTGGGGGCCGGGCCTGACGAAGGCCGATCCTGCCCAGCAGGCCGTGGTACCGGAAATTGCCCCCGTCGAGGGGGACGTGGTGCTGACGAAGTGGCGCTACAGCGCCTTTCAGCGCAGCGACCTGGATACGCGGATGAAGGCGCTGAAGCGCGACCAGCTGATCATTGTCGGCGTCTATGCACACATCGGCTGCATGATCACGGCCGTGGAAGCCTTCATGAAGGACATCCAGCCCTTCATGGTGGGGGATGCCGTGGCGGACTTCTCGGAAGAGGAACACCGCATGGCCCTGAAATACGTGGCCACCCGCTGCGGGGTCGTAACAAGCTGCCAGGAAATCACGGACATTCAGCCATGAGCGACATTCAGAAACAGGACAGGATTTCGGACGACAACCGGTTCGTTGGAAAACGCGTTCTCGTTACCGGCACGGCGCAGGGCATTGGTCAGCGCATCGCACAGCGTTTCGTGCAAGCGGGCGCCGAAGTCATCGGACTGGACCGGCAGCCCACGGCAGCCGCGGGCGGCGGCACGGGCGATGCGCCCACCTTCGAGCAGATCCAGCTGGACGTGACGGACACGAAGGCCATCGTGCAGGTGTGCGATCAGCTGAAGGCACGCTGGCGGACGCTGGACGTGCTGGTGAACGCCGCAGGCGTGCTGCGCATCGGTGGGCTGGACACGCTGACAGCCGAGGACTGGAATGCCTGTCTGGACGTGAACGTGACCGGCCCCTTCCACCTCATCCAGCAATGGGCGCCGGTGTTCAAGGCGCAGCGCCGGGGCGCCATCGTCAACATCGCGTCCAATGCGGCGGTGGTGCCGCGCATCGGCATGCTGGCCTATTGCACGTCCAAGGCAGCCATGGCGGCCATGAGTCAGACAGTGGCGCTGGAACTGGCGCCCTTTGGTGTGCGCTGCAACATCGTGTCGCCCGGCTCCACCGACACACCGATGCTGGCCGGCATGCTGGGGGACCCGGCCGGACAGCGCCGCCTGGTGGAGGGACTGCCGGAGCAGTACAAGCTGGGCATTCCGCTGGGCAAGATCGGCCGGCCGGACGATATCGCCGACGCGGTGCTGTTCCTGGCTTCAGATCAGGCCGGCCACATCACGATGCAGCAGATCGTGATCGACGGCGGGGCCACGCTGGGGGCCTGAGCATCCGGGCCCGCGACGCCTGCGCCTGCCTCGGCGGGTCGGGGCGGTGCCGGCGGTGCGTGTTCCAACGTGTGCTTTCTGTCCTGTCGGGAGCTGAACCCGTTACCGCCCCCGAGAGGCCACCCGCAGGATGCCCAGCGCCACCATGGCGATGAGTGCGGCGATGGCAACGACGCCGAAGATGTCGGGCAGACTCATCTGGCGGGCCGTGAGATCGGCCACCAGGAAGGAGCCGGCGATGCCGCCAAAGCGGCCGATGCCCAGCATCCAGGCCACGCCGGTGGCACGGCCTTCGGTGGGGTAGAAGCCTGCGGCCAGCGCCGGCATCGAGGCCTGGGCGGCGTTCATCACCAGGCCAGCCACGAAGACCACGGCCATCAACACGCCATGGCCGCCAATGGCCTGCCCGATGGCCCAGACGGACAGCGCCGTGGCGCCGTAACCCAGCGCCAGCACGCTGCTGCCGTCGAAGCGGTCCATCAGCCAGCCCAGGGCAATGGCGCCCACGCCGCCCAGCGGGAACAGCGCCGTGATCAGCGATGCGGTGCGCGGATCCATGCCGCTTTCGCGGAACAGCACGGGCATCCAGTTGATGAGGGCATAGAAGACCACCAGCCCCATGAAGTAGGCCAGCCACAGCATCAGCGAGCCCAGCCGGAACGGGCGCGAGAGCACCAGGGCAATGCTGCGGGGGGCCTGCGCCTGGGCACGATCGTGCCCGTCCTGGCGGGTCTGCAGGTAACGCAATGATTCGGGCAGCCAGATTGCCAGGGCCGGCAGTAGGACAAGCGGTGCGACGCCGCCCAGCTGCAGCACGCTGCGCCAGCCCAGTGCAGGAATCATCCAGCCGGCCAGAAAGCCGCCCAGCGCTGCTCCCAGGGGAAAGCCACAGAACATGGCATTGGTGATGAAGGCGCGCCGTGCCGGGGGGCTGCATTCACTGACCAGCGTGACGGCGTTGGGCATGGCCGCCCCCAGTCCCACGCCGGTGATGAAGCGCAGCGCCGTGAGCGTGGTCAGATCCGGCGAGAAGGCCGAAGCCAGGCAGGCGGCGCCGAACACCGCCACCGAACCGATGAGCGCCAGGCGCCGTCCCCAGCGATCGGCCAGCGGCCCCGCCATCAGGGCACCAGCAGCCAGGCCGAACAGTGCCGCACTGAGCACGGGGGCCAGGGCCGGCTTGGCCACGCCCCAGTCCTGCATCAGCGAGGGGGCAATGTAGCCGATGGCGGCCGTGTCGAAGCCGTCGAACAGCACCACCAGAAAACACATCAGGAAGACGCGCCAGCGGACGGCATCCACAGGCTGGCTGTCGGAAACGTGCTGCGGCCGTGCTGTCGGCCGGATCTTGGAATCGGGCATGTTGAGGATCTTCTGGCGTCGTGTCCGATGGCTCAGGAGGACTTGGGCAAAATCGGGCGCTTTCAGGGCGGGAGGTGGGCATCAGCCCCGACCGCCGGCCAGGGCCCGGCACGGTCGCCTGATGGATGGACTGAAACACGCTATGGTAGCTGGTAGCGATTCCTTGACGCGGGCGTGCCTTTCCGGAAGCGGGCAGCGCTGGCCATCATTTGACGCTGGCAAGGTGCTTGCGTAGACTGTAGATGCTTTGGTTCCGCAGGGAAAGTCTGCAAATCTCAGACGTTCCCGGGGTCTGCATCACCCGTCTTTCGGCGTCACCACGCGCCATTAAAAGGGCTTCGAGGCAGATCCCACGGAAGTTGCCCGGGTGCTGTCGTCTGCCATCCACTGCACCCCGGCCACATAGGGAATCCAGCCGACATCCGGACATTGATGCCCGGCGCGGCACGAAATGGAACTGCCCCCGCAACTGTAGGCATGGAGCCTGTCCTCTCAGGACCACTGGACCCCGCTTCGGGTCCGGGAAGGCGAGGATCGGCGATGAAGTGCCAGTCAGGAGACCTGCCAAGGCAAGCTGTTGTTCATGGCCGGCGGGGTGTCCGGAGCAGTGAGCGATCCTTCTTGCACTCGGCGTTCCGGGGCTTTCCCGACTCCATGCCTTCCTGGCACCGTGCCATGGATTCCCGGTCATGCGTTCCGGGTTTCCTGCCTGCGATGTCCGGTGGGTGTACCGCCCTGATGATTCAGGCAGCGGGATGCCGGACACGCTTGCACGGCGCATGGTGGTCGTCACGACCGCCTGCCCATCGGCAGACACGCAAAAAGGTTCTCGCACCGCTCTTCCCTTCGACGGCCACAACCGTCACGACATCGAAGGAGCGAGAACCATGTCGACCCGTCATCACATTGCAGCCGCCTTGCTGGCCCTGGGGCTGGGCGGTCTTTCCCTGGGCGCACACGCCACCCACTATCCACTGAAGGTGGACAACTGCGGCTATACGCTGGAATTTTCCAAGGCACCGGGCTCGGTCATCACCGTGGGCCAGGCCGGTACCGAGATGCTGTATGCGCTGGGTCTGGGCAGCAAAGTGGCCGGCACGTCGGTATGGTTCAACCCGGTCCTGCCGAAGTTCAAGGACATCAATGCCAAGGTGCCGCGCCTGGCCGACAACGACCCGAGCTTCGAGGCCGTGGTGGAGAAGCGCCCGGGGCTGGTGGTCTCCCAGTTCGAGTGGCAGATCGGCAAGGAAGGCGTGGTGGCCACGCGCGAGCAGTTTCATGACCTGAAGATCCCCACCTACCTGATGCCATCGGACTGCGAGGGCAAGGACAATCTGATGGGCGCCGACGGCACGCGCATGAAGCCCTATGACATCGCGGCGCTGTACAAGAGCATTTCGCAACTGGCCGAGATCTTCGATGTGGAAGCAAACGGTCAGGCCCTGGTGGATGATCTGAAGGCACGCCAGAGCGTGGCCGTGCAGAAGGTGAAGGACTCGGGCATCAAGGATCTGTCGGCCGCCGTGTGGTTCTCCAGCGCCGACATGGACGTGGATCCCTACATGGCCGGCCAGCAGGGCGTGGCCGGCTACATGCTGAAGGAACTGGGTCTGCGCAACGTGGTGACCTCGGCCGAGGAGTGGCCGACCGTGGGCTGGGAAACCATCGCCAAAGCCAATCCCACCATTCTGGTGATTGCGCGCATGGACCGTCGGCGTTTCCCGGCGGATGACTACGAGAAGAAGCTGGAATTCCTGAAGAGTGATCCGGTGACGAAGCATATGGACGCCGTGAAGAACGGCCGCATCGCCATTGTCGATGCCGACGCACTGCAGGCCTCGATCCGTATTGCTGACGGCATGGAGGCGATTGCCGATGCCGTGGTGAAGGCCGGCGCGGCGCACTGAGGTGAGCATGCCCCCTGCCCTGGCGCGAGGATGGCTGCGCCGTCTGCTGCTGGCTCTCGTGGCACTGGTGCTGCTGCTGCCGGTGATGCTGCTGTGCATGTGGGCCGGCGAGATCCGCATGCCGGCCGGCACCATCGGTGACGTGCTGGCCAACCACCTGCTGGGTGCCGGCATCGAGGTCGATCCCATCGATGACGGCATTGTCTGGAACTATCGACTGACCCGCGCCATCGTGGCGGCCTGCTGCGGCGCGGGGCTGGCAGTGTCCGGCGTGGTGCTGCAGACGCTCCTGCGCAATACGCTGGCCGACCCCTACCTGCTGGGCATCTCGGCCGGCGCCTCCACGGGTGCCGTGCTGGTGGCAGTGGCCGGTGTGGGCGGCGGCGTGGTGTCGATGACGGTCGGCGCCTTCGCCGGCGCGGTGACGGCCTTTGCGCTGGTGGCGCTGCTGGCCCAGGCAGCCGGTGGCGGCGGACTGCGCAACAGCGGGCAGATCATTCTGGCTGGCATTGCGGGGTCGCAACTCTTCAATGCGCTCACTTCGCTGATCATCACCAAGTCGGGCAGTGCCGAACAGGCGCGCGGCATCATGTTCTGGCTGCTGGGCAGCCTGAGCGGCGTGCGCTGGCCGGATGTGCCCATCACGACCGTGGTGGCGGCGCTGGGGCTGGTGGTCTGCCTGCTGCATGCCCGGGCGCTGGATGCCTTCACCTTCGGGGCCGAGGCAGCGGCGGCGCTGGGCATCGGCGTGCGCCGGGTGCAGGCAGTGCTGCTGCTGACGGCTGCGCTGGTGACGGCCGTGATGGTGTCGGTGGTGGGTGCCATCGGCTTCGTGGGGCTGGTGATTCCGCACGTGGCGCGGTTGCTGGTGGGCGTTCGCCACCACCGGCTGCTGCCGGCCAGTGCGCTGATCGGTGCCCTCTTCCTGATGCTGGCGGATGTCTGCTCGCGCATCCTGCTGAAGGGCCAGGTACTGCCCATCGGCGTGGTGACGGCACTGGTGGGCGCGCCGGTGTTCGCGATCATCCTGCTGGGACGTCGGCAACAGCCATGAAGCACCGGAGTCAGGAATGATCACGACACAACAGGAATTCGCCGAGGTGCGTGAGGTGCCCGCCCTGGAAATGAACGGGGTGAGCTGGCACGCGGGACGGCACAAGGTGCTGTCGGACGTGTCGCTGGCCGTGAAGCCGGGCGAGCTGCTGGGGTTGATCGGCCCAAACGGGTCGGGGAAATCCAGCGTGCTGCGCATTCTGGCGGGCATTCATGCGCCCACGCAGGGCACCGTTCACCTGCAGGGCCACAGCCTGCGTGCCATGGGGCGCCGGCAGGTGGCCCAGCACCTGGCCATGGTGGCGCAGACGGCCGATACACTGGATGCGATCACCGCGCGGGATGCCGTGGAGCTGGGCCGCACGCCATGGCTGTCGGCGCTGCAGAGCTGGTCCGCGCGCGATGACGAGATCGTCTCCGAGGCGCTGAACTGCGTGGGCATGCACGACCGTCAGCAGCGCCTGTGGGGGCAGCTTTCCGGCGGGGAACGCCAGCGCATCCACATTGCACGGGCGCTGGCCCAGCAGCCGCAGATCCTGCTGATGGACGAACCCACCAATCACCTGGACATCCACCAGCAGCTGGCACTGATGGACCTGGTGCTGGCGCTGCCGATCACCAAGGTGATGGCCATTCACGACCTGAATCAGGCGATGCGCTGCGACCGGCTGGCGGTGATGCACCAGGGCCGGCTGCATGCCATCGGCAAGCCGGCGGCGATCCTGCAGGCGCCGCTGCTGAAGGAGATCTTTCAGGTGCGTGCCACCGAGCTGTTCGACCCGGCCGACGGGGCGCGGATTCTGCGCTTCGGTGCGCTGGCTCAGGGCGGCATTTCCGAAAAACCCGTTCACTGACCTGCCTGGAGCAGGTCCATTCATCATGATGTCGACTTCATTCCCTCTTTCCCGTCTGGGCGGGCTGGCCCTGTCTGCCACCTTGCTGCTGGCTGCGCTGCCAGCGCAGGCCGAAACCTTCCAGGTAAAGATGCTGAACCGCAACAGCACCGGCCCGATGGTGTACGAACCGGAGTTCCTGAAGGTGAAGCCCGGCGACACGGTGAAGTTCCTGGCCACGACCAGCGGCCACAATGCCGCCTCCATCGACGGGATGCTGCCGGCGGGCGCCCAGCCCTTCAAGGGCAAGATCAACGAGGAAATCGAGGTGACGTTCACCGAATCCGGGCTGTACGGCGTGAAATGCCTGCCGCACTATGCCATGGGCATGGTGATGCTGATTCAGGTGGGCGATGCCGATCCGTCCCGGATGCAGGTGCCCGATGCGGTGCCGGCGCGAGCGAAGAAGCGCTTTGCCGAGATCGTGACGCGGGCTCAGGCATCCCACTGATCGTGCGATGGCTGTTCACCGGAGCAGCCCGGCAGACTGCCCCAGGATGCCGGCCTGCGGCAACCGTGCAGGCACGGGCGCCTTACTCATGAGCGAAGCTTCTGCGCGACGTTCATTTTGCCGTGCGCCCCTCCCCCCGGTAATGCAGGTACTTCATGGCCAGCAGGGCGGCGATGAGCACGGCCGGCACGGCCAGGGCGGCAGTGACGGCAGCCAGGCTCCAGCCGGCATTCAGCATCCAGGCGCCGGCAAAGGCCGAGATGACCGCCCCGATGCGGCCGAGGCCGTGCATCCAGCCGTTGCCGGTGGCACGCGCCGGCAGCGGGAAGAAGTGGCTGGACAGGGCGTTCATGCCAGTACCGCCCCCATTGAGCCCGGCACCGATGACGAAGGCAACGGCACACATCAGTGCATAGTGGCCACCGACGTAGCCGAGCAGCACCAGGGCAGCGCCTCCCAGCAGGTAGGCGCCAGCCAGCACGTGGTGTGCCTCATGGCGGTCCATCAGCCAACCCAGCATGATGGAGCCCAGCGGTCCACCCAGCTGGAACATGGCGCTGACGATGGCGGCCTGCTGCAGATCCATGCCGGCGTCCTTCAGCATGGTGGGCAGCCAGCTGCCCAGCAGGTAGACCAGGAACAGGTGCAGGAAATAGATGCTCCACAGCATGAAGCTGCCGGCACGGTAGTGGCGGTTGAGCACGATCTGCACGGGGCGCTCGTGACTTTCCACCCGGGACTGCGCCGGCAGCACGAAGACGGTGTCTTCCGAGGTGCTGCCCGGGGCACAGCGCTCGACAATCCGGCGGATGCGCGCCTGGCTGCCCTGGCGATGCACGAGGTAGGTGAGCGATTCCGGCATCAGCGCCGCCATGACCAGCGACAGCACCATGGGCACCACGCCGCCAAAGACAAAGACGCTCTGCCAGCCCCAGTGCGGCACCAGCCAGGCTGCTAGGAAGCCGCCACCGGCGGCCCCCACGGTGAAACCGGCAAAGACGATGGTGACCAGCAGCGAGCGCCGGGCACGCGGCGCGTATTCGGTGGCCAGTGTGGCCGCCATGGGCATGATGCCGCCCATGGCCAGCCCGGCAATGAAACGGTAGGCGATGAAATGCCACTGATCCGTGGCGGTGGCCACCAGCAGCGTGAAGAGGCCGAACATCATCACGCCGACGCACAGGACGCGACGCCTGCCGAAGAGATCGCCCAGCGGGCCTGCCACCATGGCACCGAGGGTGAGGCCGGCCAGCGCTGCACTCAGCACCGGCGCAAGGTCGTCATTGCTCCAGTGCCAGGCGGCCTTCAGCGCCGGCCCCACGAAGCCCATGATGACGACATCGAAGCCATCCATGACCACGACCAGGAAGCACAGCGCGATGATCCACTGCTGGTAGCGGCTGACGCCCCGCCCATCCAGCAGCGTGCGCACATCCAGGGTGGGAGTACCCGGGGCGTGTCCCGCCGTCGGCGGGACGGCATCCGCCGTGCGGATGTCTGATGCGGTGGATGGTGTGGAATGCTGCATCGGATCCTGCATGTCCATGTTGACGATGGGACGGAAGACGACGGGATGGTCGATGGTACGGGACACGACCATTCCCGCCTTCCGACGACCCTGCCATGCCCGGGGTGAGCGCGGCGCCCCTGATGGGGTGGTACGCCCGGCCCGGGGAAAGCGTCAGGCCATCGGGTTGGCCAGTGCGCGCAGTTGCCCGGGCGTGGCCACCGGAAGACCGAAGTATGCCAAGTACGCGGGAATCTGCTCATAGAGCATGTCCAGCCCACCCTGCCCCTGGCAGCCACGCGCCCGGGCAGCGGCCAGAAAGGGGGTGACCTCGGCACTGAGCACCACTTCCCCCACATAGGCATGCGGCGGGATGCGCTCGACATTGATGGGCAGGGGGTCACCGGCCTTCATGCCCAGCGGCGTGGCGTTGACCACGATGTCGAAGCCGGCCGGGTCGGCACTGCCGGTGACGACCTCCAGCGTCGGGTAGTGCTGTCGCAGCCGTCCGGCCAGCGCCTGCATGACGGGCTCACGAACATCGAAAAGCGCCAGTCGCGCCACTCCAGCGGCGGCCAGCGACGCGGCAATGGCCGAGCCCACGCCGCCACTGCCCACCACCAGCGCCGAGCAGCCTCGGGCGCTCACGCCGTTGCGCTGCATGCCGAGCACGAAGCCTTCGCCATCGAACATGTCGCCTTCCAGGCTGCCGTCAGGCGCGCGTCGCACGGCGTTGCAGGCACCGGCGATGCGTGCGGCGACCGAGACACGGTCGAGCAGCGCCGGCGTGGTGCTCTTGTGCGGCATGGTGATGAGCGCTCCCACGACGTTGCCCGTGTCAAAGAGTGCTCGCAGCAACGCCGGGTAACTGTCGGGCTGCGAGGCGAAAGGCACGACCACCACGTCCTCGCCCACGTGGGCAAACCAGGGGTTGTAGATCATCGGAGACCGAAAGGTCTGGGTGGGATAGCCGATGTGGGCGAGCAGGCGTGTGTTGCCGGTGATCATGCCGCGGTGTTCCGGATGAGGGGTTGCCAGGGGAAACGCGCCGGACGGGAAGGCGCCGAACAGGTGGGCTGCATGATGATGAGCATGCGGAATGGGCATGAGGCCATGGGGTGTTGCAGATTGTCCTCAGGAAAAACCATTAACATGTAGCCTCTGCGACAGGCGCCAGGTCTGTCGCGCGACTCGGTCGACCCCGACTGCGCACGACGACAAGGAGTAAAGCATGGGTCTGAACGCTCTCTTTCTGGGATATGGTCGCATGGGCGCAGCCCTGGGCGAGGCCTGGCTGGGTGCCGGGCTGGTGGACGGCATTGATGCAGTGGATCCGATCCGTGCCCAGGATGTGCAGGCCCGCCTGTATCGCCAGGCGGCCGATCTGCCGGACACCCCCTATGACCTGGTGGTGATGGCCGTGAAACCGGTGATGGCACGCGAGGCACTGAGTGCGCTGCCGGCCAGCCAGCTGCAGAACGCCACGATCATCTCGGTGATGGCCGGTGTGCCGCTTCGGACACTGCGCGCCTCGCTGCCGCTGGAACGGCCCGTGGTGCGCAGCATGCCCAACACGGCCGTGATGGTGCGCCAGGGCTGCGTGGGGCTGTATGCCGACGAGGACGTGTCACCGGCGCTGCGCCAGACGATCTCGCGGCTCTTCGATGCCGTGGGCCGTTCGTTCTGGGTGGATGACGAGGCCCAGCTGCATGCCGTCACGGCCATCAGCGGCAGCGGCCCAGCCTACTACCACCTGTTTTCCGAGGCGCTGGCTGACGCCGGCGTGAACCTGGGCCTGCCGCGCGAGCTGGCCAAGCAGCTGGCGGCACAGACGGCGCTGGGGGCAGCCACGCTGCAGACGCAGTACGACGCCGATTTCGTGGCGCTGCGTCAGGCCGTCACGTCACCCAACGGCACCACGCATGCCGCCATCGAGGAGTTCGAGCAGGGTCAGGCGCTGCGCCGACTGGTGGATGTGGCGGCGGCCAAGGCCGGACAGCGTTCGGTCGAACTGTCGGGCGGCTGAGCTTCCTGCCCTGGCCCTCCGGCGGATAAAGGCGCAGAGGGCGCATCAGCGGGTCCCTTCAACGGGCCCCGGCCCCCACCTCAGCCGGTGCCCCTCAGCGGCCCCTTTCAGCCGTTCCCTTCAGCAGGCACTGCCGGGGTGACGGGCCGTGCGCATGAACTCGGCCACGTAGTCGTTGGCCGGATGGTCGAGCAGTTCCTGCGGGGTGCCGACCTGAACCAGCTCGCCGGCGTTGAGGATGGCCAGGCGGCTGCCCATCTTCAACGCCTCGTCGATGTCGTGGGTGATGAAGACGATGGTCTTGCCCAGCCGCTGCTGCAGGGCCAGCACGGTGTCCTGCAGCCGGATGCGGATGAGCGGATCAAGGGCCGAGAAGGCTTCGTCCATCAGGATGATGTCAGTATCGGCCGTCAGCGCCCGCGCCAGCCCCACGCGCTGGCGCATGCCGCCCGAGAGCTGTTCCGGATAGCTGTCGGCCATGTCGGCCAGTTCCATCTCGCGCAGCCAGTAGTAGGCACGCTCGCGCTGCTCCTTGGCTGACAGGCCCCGCACACGCAGGCCGAAGCAGGTGTTCTGCATCACCGTCAGGTGCGGCAGCAGTCCGAAGTGCTGGAACACCATGCTGACCCGGGCACGCCGGAATTCGCGCAGGCCCCGCGCATCCAGGGCCGTGACATCGATGTCGCAGGCCTGGATGCGGCCGCAGGAGGGCTCGATGAGCCGGTTGATGTGGCGCACCAGCGTGGACTTGCCCGAGCCGGACAGGCCGATGACGCAGAAGATGCCGCCTGAGGGAATCTCCAGGCTGATGTGACGCAGCCCGACACGGCAGCCGGTACGCGCAAAGATCTCGTCGCTGGGCACGTTCTGGTGCAGCAGGGCCATGGCCTCCTGCACCTGGCGGGGCCGGTCGCCGTAGATCTTGCTGACATCCTCGAACACGATGCGGGTCATCTGTTCCCCCTCCGTCCGTAGGCCTGGGTGATGCGATCGATGACGATGGCCAGGATGACGATGGCGGCACCGGCCTGCACGCCCCGGCCGATGTCCAGCGTCTGGATGGCCTGCAGCACGTTCTCGCCCAGACCGCGCGCACCGATCATCGAGGCCACCACCACCATGCCCAGCGACATCATGACGGCCTGGTTGATGCCGGCCAGGATGGCGGGCCGCGCCTGCGGCAGCAGCACCCAGAACAGGAGCTGGGTGCGGGTGCAGCCGAAGGATTCGGCCGACTCGACCATCCGGGCGTCAACCTCGCGGATGCCCAGAGCGGTGAGACGCACCAGCGGAGCGGTGGCGTAGACCACGGTGGCAAACAGCGCCGGAATGCGGCCGATGCCGAAGAGCATCAGCACCGGAATGAGATAGACGAAGCTGGGCATGGTCTGGATGATGTCCAGCACAGGCGAGAGCCACCGATGCAGCCAGCGGCTGCGCGCCATCAGGATGCCCAGCGGGAAGCCGATCACCAGAATGAAGAGGAAGGCCGCAACCAGCAGCGCCAGGGTCTGCAAGAGCGGCGTCCACAGGCCCAGCCCTCCGATGAGGTAGAAGCCGGCCGCACTGAAGGCGGCCGACCCAAGGCTGCCCGTGGCGTGCCAGGCCAGGCCGGCCAGCAGCGCCAGCAGCAGCCAGGGCGGCACCGCCGCCAGCGCACGCTCCAGCGGCAGCAGCAGGCCATGCAGCAGCGACTGGCTGAAGGCGCGGAAGGTCTCGCCATGGTTGGAAACGAGTCGGGCCAGGCTGTCGTTGAGCCAGTCGGCCACCGACCAGGCGGGGAAGAAGGCTTCCGGACCAGAGGCTTCCGCTCTGTCCGAAGCAGCAGGCGCTTCCGTAGCGCCCTTCTGCCCCGGCAGGCGTGCCGTGTCGATGCCCAGCCGGCGGGCGACACGCTGGGCGGCCTCGGCCGGCAGCCAGGGTGCCCACAGCTCGGGACGCTGCTGCAGGAAGAGGCGCGCCTGAGCGGGGCCGTCACGGCGGTTCTCGGTCATGTCGAGAATGAGCCGGTCGAGCACCTCGGGCGACAGCTGGAGTTTCCGGATGAGCGCGATCACCTGCGGATACTGCTTCTGCAGCGAATCCGAGACGGCCATGGCCAGCCGGGACACCGGAAAGCCCGAGACGCAGCGATCACGGGAAGCCGGGTTCATCAGCTCGGGCCAGCAGCGGGCGTCGTAGTCGGGGAACGCGATGGGCACCAGGTCGTACTTGGCCATGAGGCCGGCCGGGTGCCAATAGTAGAAGAGCAAGGGCTCGCGGCGGGCAATGGCCGAGGCGATCTCGGCATCCAGCGCCGCACCGGTGCCGGGATGGACGTTGGCGTAGCGCGTGGAGAGCCCGGTGTTGGCCAGCAGCCGGGTGTTGAAGGTCTCGCATGCCCAGCCGGCCGGGCAGTTCAGGAAGCGTGCCTGGCCGGGCTGTTCGGGATTGGGGAACAGATGGGCATGGCTGGCCAGATCATCCACCGACTTCAGGTCGGGGTGCTGCTCCTGCACGTAACGGGGCACGTACCAGCCCTGCACGGCACCGCCGGTGAGCGTGTCCCCCAGAATGGCGACCTTCTTGTCGGCCACGGCCTTCTCGATGCCGGGCGAGCGACCAACCCATTGTTCGGCAATGATCTGGATGTCGTCCTGGATGAGGGCCGATTCCAGACTGGGCACTGAGCCGGGCACCACCTCGGTGCGGCAACCCAGGCCCTCGCGCAGCAGCAGGTCCAGCAGCGCCGTGGTGATCTGACCGCTTTCCCAGTCCAGCCCGCCCAGGCGGATGGGGTCCTGGGCAGCACAGTCGGCATGCGCCGGTGCCGGCGCATCCGCAGCGGCTCGGGTCGCAGCCGGCATCAGGGCCACGACCAGGGCAAACAGCAAGGTGTACAGCTGGATGGCCAAGGGCGCCTCCTGTGGGGAAGTGGATCAGCCGGGGCGGCCGATCAGCCGGAATGGTCGATCAACCGGGGTGGCCGATCAACCGCAGCTGCCGAGCATGCCGCACTGGGTGCAGTAGTCGCAGCCATCTTTCCGGATCATCGCATAGGCACCACACTCGCTGCATTTTTTCCCGGCCATGATGCCCGAGGATTCGGGGGCAGCCTGCACGGCCGGCTCGACCGACGGCAGCTCGCCCGGCTCGAACAGCGAGGCCTGCACGGCCTCCTGGCGCTTGGCGATGAGGTTCTGAATGGCGTAGGCGATGGCGGCGACTTCACTGTCGTGCCAGCGCGGCACGTGGGTGCCATCGGCCTTCACATAGGTGCCCAGACGCACCGGGCCACGGTCCCAGGTGACCTTGCGCATGTCGGACAGTGCACGGTCGAGGAAGCCGCCACGGGCCGCCAGGCTGAGCATCCGCATGGTGGCGGTGATCCACTGCTGCGATTCGCCGCTCTGGCCCACGGGCATGAAGAACTCGATGGCGCGCTCGACGGTACGACCATCGGTGCCCTCGACCGGCAGGAAGGAGACGATGAGGTAGAGCCGCTGCTGGCCTTCGTGCGTCCAGTACTCGATCTTCTCGGCCACGGCGTTGAGCGCACCCTGCGGACGGCGCTCGATCACCTTGCGCATCGGATCCTGCTCGTGCTGCTGCGCGGCGGCCTCGGCCTTGTCGGCAGGCTTCTCTTCCTTCTTGGCAGGCTCGGCTTCCAGCACGGCGCCCAGGATGGGATTGGGCCGGTAGGTGGCCAGACCCTTCAGGCGGGCCTTCCAGGCCTGCTGGTACAGGTCCTTGAAGTCTTCGTACGGGTAGTCGGCCGGGACGTTGACGGTCTTGGAGATGGAGGTGTCGACGTAGGGCTGCACGGCCTCCATCATCGCCACGTGTTCCTGGGCCGTCATGGCCAGGGCGTTGACGAAGTAGTCGGGCAGGTTGTCCACGTCGCCGCCCTGCGACTTGAACAGCCGCCAGGCGTGATCCTCGACCACGTATTCGCTGCGGCTGCCGTCGGCCTCGCGCTTGCGACGCGTGTAGGTCCAGGAGAACGGCGGCTCGATGCCGTTGCTGGCGTTGTCGGCAAAGGCCAGGCTGACCGTGCCGGTAGGCGCGATGGACAGCAGGTGGCTGTTGCGGATGCCGTACTTGCGGATGTCGGCCTTGATGTCGTCAGGCAGGCGAGAGGCAAAGCTGCCCTCACCCTTCTTGCTGCCCTTGCCCAGGTAGCGATCGGCGTCGAACTGCGGGAAGGCGCCCTTCTCCTTGGCCAGCTCGACCGAGGCACGGTAAGCGGCGTTGCGCATGGTCTCGGCAATGCGGGCGGCCATGGCGCGGCCCTCGGCGCGGTCGTAGCGCAGCTTCAGCATGGCCAGCGTGTTGCCCAGGCCGGTGAAGCCCACGCCGATGCGGCGCTTGGCGGCGGCTTCGGCGCGCTGCTTGTCCAGCGGCCAGAAGGTCACGTCCAGCACGTTGTCGAGAGCGCGCACCTGGATGGCCACCACGTCCTCGAAGGCGGCGAAGTCGAAGGTCGGCTCGCCGCCATGCCCGAAGGCGTTGCGCACGAAGCGGGTCAGGATGATGGGACCCAGGTCGCAGCAGCCGTAGGGCGGCAGCGGCTGCTCGCCACAGGGGTTGGTGGCCTCGATGGTCTCGCAGTAGTTGAGGTTGTTGTCGCGGCCGATGGCGTCGAGGAACAGGATGCCGGGCTCGGCGAAGTCGTAGGTGGACTTCATGATCGTGTCCCACAGCTGCCGGGCCGGCACGCGGCGGTAGACCCACTTGCCGTCGTCACGCTGATAGGCGCCTGCGGCCATGACCTTGCGGCCGGGGCGGGCGCGGTGCACCAGCTCCCAGTCGGCGTTGTCCTGCAGGGCCTTCATGAAGGCGTCGGTGACGCCGACCGAGACGTTGAAGTTGTTCCAGCGGCCCGGGGTGCGCTTGGCGGTGATGAAGTCCAGCACGTCCGGATGATCGATGCGCAGCACGCCCATCTGGGCGCCACGGCGGCTGCCGGCGCTCTCGACGGTGGCGCAGCTCTGGTCGAAGACGTTGATGTAGCTGCACGGGCCGGAGGCGATGGAGTGCGTGCCCTTGACCTCGGCGCCGTTGGGGCGGATGCGGGAGAAGTCGTAGCCGACGCCACCGCCGCGACGCATGGTTTCGGCCGCCTCGCGCAGGGCCTCGTAGATGCCGGGGTAGCCCTGGTCGTCGTAGCCCTGGATGCAGTCGCCCACGGGCTGCACGAAACAGTTGATGAGGGTGGCCTGGATATCGGTACCGGCTGCGCTCATGATGCGGCCCGCACCGATGGCACCGGCATGCAGGTTGCCCAGGAACTTTGCTTCCCACTCGTCACGGATCTCGGGCTTCTCGACCGAGGCCAGCGCGCGCGCCACCCGGGCAAACAGCTCGGCTTCGGTCTTCTCACCGTCCTTCAGGTACTTCTCGGCCAGCACATCCTGGCTGATGGGCTGGACGGGCAGCGCCGACGAGGTGTGGGCGGCAGGCAGGACATCACGTTTCATAGGGCGTACATTCCAGAACGACAGGGCGCAACGGGCCATCCGGCCCGGTTTGCCAGAAAAACGAAAACGGCCGAAGGCCGCATGAAGACGAAGGCGCCACCGTCAGGCTGGACGGCGGTCGACCCGGCAGGACGGGAGAAAGGCCCCGACCGCAGGAAAGCTGAACCGAAGGAAAACCCTGGCGCGCCACGAGGGTGTGGAAACGCCGGAAACCCGCTGCACGAGCCGTTTTCCACGGGATGACAGGTGCTGGCGAGCCATGGGCCGCAGCGACTTGCCGTTCCGTAAAAATAACACATACAGTGTCCCCATGCCTACCGTCACGCTAGACAAGGGGTTGGAGCGGGGTCGATTGTAAGCCCGGAGCGATCCGCCGTGGGTGTTTCAAAGAGAAAAACGTCGGGCTGTGGCGTGGGACGCGACCTCCTGTCGGGCAGCGCGCCACGATGCGACGCAGCGGCGAGACACGGCGCGGGACAGGGCTGGAGGCTGGGCGTACAGCGGTACGAGATACCGACAGGCGGCCCGCTGAAAGGGTCAGGCCTTCATGCCTTCGGAAGCCCTCTTCCGGGCAGCCGAGGCCTTGTGGCCCATGGCCAACAGTACGGTGGCCAGGATGATGAGCGATGCCCCCACCAGCATGCGCCCCGAGGGCTCTTCGCCAAACAGCCACCAGGCGCAGGCGATGGCGTAGACCGGCTCCAGGGCAATGATCATGCCGGCACTGCGGGCATCAAGCGACTCAAGGCTTTTGACGAACAGAGTATGTGCCAGACCCGTGCACAGGACGCCCAGCACGGCCAGCCAGAACCAGCTGGCCCAGTCGATGGCGGCAGCCCCGGTCACCAAGGAGGAAGTCGCCTGCGATCGAGCTACCTGAGGAGGGGCCAGACTGAGGCCCAGCAATGGCAGCACCAGCAGCGCAACGACGAGGTTCTGCCAGAAAGCCACCTGGATGGCGTCCATGCCCCGATTGCCGCGACGGTTGCAGATGGCCAGGCCGGCAAAGCTCAACCCCGAGGCCAGCCCCCACAGGAGCCCCGCGGTGCCCTGGTCGCCCACGTCGAACGAGGGCGTGACCAGCACCAGCCCCAGGGTGACGAGCGCCAGCATCGTGCCCTCTGCCCGGCCAATGCGCTCGCCGAACAGCACGACGTCCAGCAGGGCGATGAAGGCCGGGAAGCTGGCGAAACCCAGCGTGGCCACGGCGACGCCACCCACCTTGACGGCCAGAAAGAAGGTGATCCAGTGCATGGCCAGCAGCAGGCCGCTGACCAGCAGGATGCCGGCGCGATGCGAGCCCAGCCCCTGCAGCAGCGGCCTGCGCTGCACCAGGGCCAGCACCAGCAGCGCAGTTGCGGCGAACCCTGCCCTGCCGGCGGTGATGGCCACGGCATCGAAACGGATGAGGGCCCCGAGGATGCCGGTGAGCCCGAAAAGCACGGCCGCCCCATGGGCGGCCGCGAGTGCGCTGACGTGCGGGTTCTTCATGACCCGCTCATTGTCGGGGCTTGTCGGCGCTCAGGACACCCGGGTCAACCCTGCCAGTGCACGCGATGAATCTGCAGCGTGCTGCAGGCATCCTGCAGCTTCTTCACGCCCTCGATGAAATGGGCGGTCTTGTTGTGGGCATCAAGCGCCGCCTGATCCTTCCAGTGCTCGATGATGTAGGCTGTGACCCCGTCCTCGGCATAAGCGGCGCCATAGGAGACGCAGCCGGCTTCCTGGCGGCTGGCCGCCACCAGCTCGGCCGTGGCCTGCTTCAGGCGGTCCAGGTGACCGGGCTTGACCTGCAGCGTGACGACGAGATGGATGGGTTCGGACATTGGAGGCACCTCCCTGATTTCTGTTCTGTACAGTGCGGCCTATGTTACCGAAGCCGTCCCTGGACAGCCCGGCAATCCCGGACACCCCGGCCTGGCCTGGCCCGGCCCGGGACAGGACAGGACGGGACTGGGCCTTGGGGGCAGCCGTCTCCTTTTCGACGGTGGCGTCGTTGTGGATACGATAAAGAAGTTTTCATGATGAACGACGCCGGTGGTGATCATATAAGATCGCGTGATGATCACCCCGAGTTCTCCAGACCGTGGGAACCGCGAAGGCGAGACGCCTGCCGGGCACGCAGAGTCAGCCCCCGTTCGACAACATCCTGCATCCTCCCGTTCCATCCCGGGCATGCGGCTTGACGCTGCCTGCCTGATCCATGCGCTGAGTCCGCTGCTCTGGATTCCCCAGGCCGCGCTGCTGGCGCTGGGTGTCGCCCGTCTGCAGTCAGGCGCGGGCCTGGCCGGTGTGGTGTGGCCAGCAGCGGGCATCGTCGTGGCCGGCCTGCTGCGCGCCTGGCTGGATGCCTGGAGCAGCACCCGGATGTTCGAGTCGGCACGTGAACGCCTGAGTCTCTGGCGGGAACGGGCCATCACCTCTCTGTCTGCGCGTTCGCCGCTGGATCGTTCCCGGCTGCATGCCGGCACGGCCGCCAGTGTGCTGGCCGAACAGGCCGAGGCTATCCTGCCATGGCTGACGCGCTACCACGGTGCCATGTGGCGCGTGCGCCTGATGCCCCTGGTGATCCTGCTGCCCGTGGCGTGGTACAGCTGGGCCGCCGCGGCCGTGCTGATCACGGCAGCCCCGCTCATTCCGCTGTTCATGGTGCTGGTGGGCTGGCGCGCCCGGGCGGCCAGCGAGGCGCAATGGCTGCAGATGAGCAGCATGAACGCCTTCCTGCTGGATCGGCTGCGGGGGCTGCCCACGTTGCGTGCCCTGGGCAGCGTGCAGGCCACGGCCCGCCGGTTGCGTGCCAGTGCCGAAGACCTGCGCCAGCGCACGATGAAGGTGCTGCGCATTGCGTTCCTGTCTTCGGCGGTACTGGAGCTTTTCTCGGCGCTGGGCGTGGCGATGGTGGCGGCCTATGTGGGCTTTCACGTGCTGGGCTATCTGGAATTCGGTGCCTGGGGTGGCCGGCTCACACTGGGCGAAGGGCTTTTCATCCTGCTGCTGGCGCCCGCGTTCTTCGAGCCGCTGCGCGAACTGGCCGCGGTCTGGCATGACCGCGCCGCCGGCGTTGCCGCCATGGACGCCCTGGAGCGGCTGAACGGGAACGGCCTGCCGCTGCTGGATGAGGCCCATGCCGTTCGGCCTGACACCGGAGAGCCGGCAACGGATCCCCTTGCGTCCACCCGCCATGATCGACCGGCCCCCGAGGCGGTGAAGCCGGCATCGGTAAAAGCGGCATCGGCAAAAGCGGCATCAGTGAAACCGGCATCGGTGGATCCTGCATCACCCCAGCGTCCAGCCCCCAGTGTGCGGCTCACGGACCTGGGCTTCGCCTTTCCCGATGAGAAACCGGTGTTTCAAGGTTTCTCGCTGGCGGTGCGCCCCGGCGAGCACGTGGCCCTGGTGGGCGGCAGCGGCACGGGCAAGACGGTCCTGATGTCGCTGCTGGCAGGCCTGCTGGTTCCCACGGCGGGGCGCATCGAGATCGACGGCCAGACACTGGCTCCGGACACGGTCCGGGCACTGCGTGAACGCATGGCCTGGATGGGGCAGCGCGCCCACGTGTTTGCCGCCCCTGTGCGAGACAACATCGCGCTCGGCCGCCCAAGCGTCGATGACGAACGGGTGCGCCAGGCCATCACCAAGGCCCGGCTCGATACCGTGGCCCAGGCCCATCCGGGCATCTCGCTGGGCGAAGGCGGAACAGGCCTGTCGGGGGGCGAGGCCGCGCGTCTTGCGCTGGCGCGCCTGATGGCCGCACCTGAAGCCGACCTGCTGCTGGCCGACGAGCCCACGGCCCACCTGGACAGTGAAACCGCCGATCAAGTGGCCGAGTCCCTGGTGACGCTGGCCCGGGGCCGCACGCTGATCGTGGCCACCCATGATCCCCGACTGGCCGCGCGCATGGACCGCATCGTGCAGTTGCCCTCCCCGGATCCGGAGACTGCGGCATGACAGGAAAGGACGACCCGCTAACAGGGAAAGACGCCCCGGTGACCGAGAGGGACAGCGCGGCGAAGGATGGCATGGCCCATCGTTCCTCCCTGCCCGCCCTGAAGGCGATGTGCGACGGCGCGTCGACACGCATGAAATGGGGCGCCGCGCTGGCTGCCGTGACGGTGCTGGCCGGCATGGGCCTGCTGGGCCTGTCGGGATGGTTCATCACGGCAACCGCCATTGCCGGGCTGCAGCCCGCCACCGCGCTGGCCTTCGATGTCTTTGCGCCATCTGCCGGCATCCGGCTGCTGGCGCTGGGGCGCACCGTGTCCCGCTATGGCGAGCGGCTCGTCACCCATGACGCCACCCTGGCGGCGCTGGCGCAACTGCGCGAACGCCTCTTCCGCGGCTGGGCAGAGAGCACCAGCATCCAGGACCTGCTGCGCCGTCCGGCACGGGCCCTGTTCCGGCTGACCACGGACCTGGATGCGCTGGACGCCTTCTATCTTCGCCTGCTGGTGCCGGCCGCCGCGGCGCTGGGTGCGACGCTGCTGGCCACGGTCGTGGTCGGCGTGATGTCGCCCTGGCTCGGCCTCGCGCTGGGCGGCTGGATGCTGATCATCGGCCTGGCCGTGATCATCGTGTTGGCCCGCCGCTCGCGGCGCCCCGCCACACGGCGGGCCCTGCTCACGGAAAGGCTGCGCGCCCAGGCCGTGGACCTGGTGTCGGGCCAGACGGAACTGCTCATGGCCGGCCGGCTGGCCGCCCAGCGAGACACCCTGCGCCGCACGGATGAACGTCTGGCGCGCAGTGACCGTCGTCTGCAGCGACTGGACGCGAAAGCGGCCGCCATCCATGGTGTGGCCGGCAGCCTCACGCTGGCCCTGGTCCTGCTGGGTGTGGGCCTGCTGGCCGAACAGGGGCAGATCGGCACGCCGGAAGCAGCCCTGGCGCTACTGATTGCGCTGACGGCCATGGAACCCTTTGCGGCGCTGCGTCGGGGAGCACTCGAATCGGGCCGCGCCTGGCTGGCGGCTCGTCGGCTTTCCCCCCACTGCGCGCCGACCGTTCAGCCCCCCGCCCAACGCCCTGACACGGGCTGTGCGATCATCGTGGATGACGTGTCGGTCCGTCATCCGGACAGCCCTGTGGATGCACTGACCGCACTGTCGCTGAAGCTGGCCGCGGGCGAACGGGTCGCCGTGGTCGGCCCCAGCGGCGCAGGCAAGTCGACACTGATGGCGCTGATCGCCGGAGAGCGCCATCCGCACACCGGGCGCGTCCTGACGCAGCCCGGCGCCTGGCTGAACCAGCGTCCGGACCTGTTCCAGGACAGCCTGCGCGACAACCTGCGCCTGGCCGACCCGGACGCGGACGACGCCGCACTGTGGCAGGCCCTGGAAGCAGCCGGTCTGGCGGACGCCATACGGCGCCTGCAGGCCGGGCTGGACACGCGACTGGGCGAAGGCGGCCTGGGGCTGTCGGCCGGCCAGGCCCGCCGCCTGGCGCTGGCCCGACTGCTGCTTCAGAAGCGCCCCCTGTGGCTGCTGGATGAGCCGACCGAGGGGCTGGATGCCGCCACGGCCGCCGATGTGCTGGCCCGACTGGACACGCTGGGCCAAGGGCGTGCATGGCTGATGGCCGCCCATCTGCGCCGCGAAGCGGCGCTGGCCGATCGCCTGCTGGTGCTGCGCAACGGCAGGCTCGAAGGTGAATTCCGGCGCGGCAGCGAGGGCTTCGAGGCCGCGCTGGCTGCGCTGAGACCCGATTGATACACCATCCCGAAACCGAGAAGAGGAACCCCCAACATGGATGTCGACATCGTCAGCCTATCAAGGCTGCAATTTGCGCTGACAGCGCTCTACCACTTCCTGTTCGTCCCGCTCACGCTGGGCCTGTCCATCCTGCTCGCCATCATGGAAACGGTTTACGTGATGACGGGGCGTTCCATCTGGCGTGACATGACCCGGTTCTGGGGCACGCTCTTCGGCATCAACTTTGCCATGGGCGTGGCCACCGGCATCGTGATGGAGTTCCAGTTCGGCATGAACTGGAGCTACTACAGCCACTATGTCGGCGACATCTTCGGGGCGCCGCTGGCCCTGGAGGGGCTGATGGCCTTCTTCATGGAAGCGACCCTGGTGGGTCTCTTCTTCTTCGGCTGGGATCGGCTGTCCAAGGTCAAGCACCTGCTGGTGACCTGGGCGGTGGCCATCGGCTCGAACTTCTCGGCACTCTGGATCCTGATCGCCAACGGCTGGATGCAGAACCCGGTGGGCGCAGAGTTCAACCCGCAGACCATGCGGATGGAGATGAAGGACTTCTTTGCCGTCCTCACCAACCCCGTGGCACAGGCCAAGTTCGTGCACACGGTCTCGGCCGGTTATGTCGCAGCCGCCATCTTCGTGCTGGGCATCTCGGCCTGGTACGTGCTCAAGGGCCGGCACCTGCAGCTGGCCAAGCGCTCGATGACGGTGGCCGCATCGTTCGGTCTGGCCGCCTCGCTGTCGGTGGCGGTGCTGGGTGACGAAAGCGGCTACCTCACGACGGAACACCAGAAGATGAAACTGGCGGCCATCGAGGCCATCTGGGATACCGAGCCGGCCCCTGCCCCGTTCACGGCCTTCGGCTTTCCTGACCAGGAAGCCCGCGAGACGCACTATGCCGTGCACGTGCCCTGGGTCATGGGCCTGATCGGCACGCGCTCGCTCAACACGGAAATCCCCGGCATCAAGGATCTGGTCCAGCGCGCCGAGCACCACGTCCGCGACGGTCTGAAGGCCTATGACGCCCTGCAGAAGATCCGTGCCGCCAAGGGCAACCTCGACGCCAACGCGCCGGAGCGTGCCATCTTCGAGGAACACGGCCATGCGCTGGGCTATGCACTGCTGCTCAAGCGTTATGTGGACGATCCCCGTCAGGCCACGCCCGAGCAGATCAGCCGCGCGGCCTGGGACACGGTGCCACAGGTGGCTCCGCTGTTCTTCTCGTTCCGTGCCATGGTGGGCGTGGGCCTGTTCCTGATCCTGCTGACCGCCACGTTCTTCTGGCTGTCGGCACGCCGCCGGCTGGATGCCTACCCGTGGCTGCTGCGGATTGCCGTGTTCGCCATCCCGCTGCCCTGGATCGCCATCGAGAGCGGCTGGCTCGTGGCCGAGCTGGGACGCCAGCCCTGGGTCATCGAAGGGGTGCTGCCGACAGCCGTGGCCGTCTCGAACCTGGGCGCCTCCACCGTGCTCTTCACGATTGCCGGCTTCGTGGCGATCTACACCGTCCTGCTGATCATCGAGATGAAGCTGATGTTCAAGGCCATCCGCAAGGGGCCGGAAGACCATCCGATCCCGCATGAAACTCAGCCCGGTGAAGCCAGCGCCCTGGCTTCCGCACAGTGATACTGCAAGGAAAAGGAACATGATCCTCCACGAACTCGTCTCCTACGAAGTGCTGCGCGTGATCTGGTGGGCACTGATGGGTGTGCTGCTGATCGGCTATGCGGTGACCGACGGCTTCGACCTGGGCATCGGCACGCTGCTGCCCTTCGTCGCACGCACCGATATCGAGCGCCGCACCGTCATCAACACCATCGGCCCCATCTGGGAAGGCAACCAGGTCTGGCTGATCCTGGGCGGCGGCGCCATCTTCGCCGCCTGGCCGCAGCTGTACGCGGTGTCGTTCTCGGGCTTCTACCTGGCCATGTTCGCCATCCTGTTCGCATTCATCCTGCGGCCGGTGGCCTTCAAGTTCCGCAGCAAGCGTGAAGACCCCGCCTGGCGCAGCCGCTGGGATGCCGTCCTGTTCATGGCCGGACTCCTGCCCTCGATCATCTTCGGAGTGGCCGTGGGCAACGTGCTGCAGGGCGTGCCCTTCCACATCGGGGAAGACATGCAGATCTTCTATGAAGGCACCTTCCTTGGTCTGCTCAACCCCTTCGGCCTGCTGTGCGGTCTGGTGTCGCTGGCCATGCTGGTGATGCACGGGGCGGCCTGGCTGCAGCTCAAGACCTCGGGCATCGTGGCCGAGCGCGCACGACGCTTCGGCATCGTGGCGGCCATCCTGACCGTGGTGCTGTACGCGGTGGCGGGCGTCGTGCTGGCCCATCTGGTGAACGGCTACGTCATCACCAGCAACCTGCCCACCGATGGGGTCTCGAACCCGCTGCTCAAGACCGTGAGCACGCAGGCCGATGCCTGGTTTGCCAACTACGCGGCCCACCCGCTGCTGTGGGCGGTTCCGGCTGTGGGCCTGGCAGGTCCGCTGCTGGCGGCGCTGTGCCTGGCCGGTCGCCGGCCGCTGGCAGCCCTGCTAACCGGGGGCCTGGGCATTGCCGGCATCATCGGCAGTGTGGGGGCATCAATGTTCCCGTTCATCCTCCCGTCGTCCAGCATGCCTGCGGCAAGCCTGACGGTGTGGGACTCGTCCTCGAGCCACCTCACGCTGTTCATCATGCTCATTTCCGCGGCCATCTTCATGCCCATCATCCTGACCTACACGAGCTGGGTCTTCACGGTGCTGCGCGGCAAGGTGGACGCTGACGACATCCGGAAGGGCAAGGGCCATGCGTACTGATCCCTGCTGCCTCACTCTCCCCCGCAACGTTCACCGATAAGGACACCGACCATGTGGTATTTCGCCTGGATTCTGGGCCTGCCCCTGGCAGCCGCCTTTGCCGTGCTCAACGCAATGTGGTTCGAGCTGATGGAAGATGACGCCATCCGGCGTGACCGGCTGGAGCCGCACGAGAAACCGTGACGGCACCGGGTCCCGGCGCAGCCCTGTAGTGCGGGCAGCGCCGGGACCTTTCGTTTTCTGGCAGGACATGCGCGGGACAGGCCTTCATGGGCCTGCCCGGGCTTTGAAGGAGGTTCGGATGCCGCACAGGCTTCCGAAGTGATGCAGATCCTGCCGGTGTTGCGGGGCCGAGAAAGACAACGGAAATGGCCCGCACACGACGGCGGCGACACGTGATGTCGCGCTTCATGCGGACGTTGCCAAGGAGACAGGGGGAGATGAGATGGGCGCCTGGCGCTGAAATGCGCTGGCTGCCGCGGCCGGGAACCGACCGGGATGTCGACGGCTGTGGACCTTGGGGGTGCTGGCCATGGGCCAGTACGCCATGACCACCGACCCGGTGTTGCCACCGATGAAGGAATGTGGAGCGGGCGACGAGCCTCGAACTCGCGACCTCAGGCTTGGGAAGCCGGCGCTCTACCAACTGAGCTACGCCCGCATGGCGCGCATTGTACGATGATTTCTGTCCGCCTGCCCAGCTGCACAGTGGCAAGCCGGCCGCGCCCTCCCCCGGTACATCCGACAGGCGGCTGTGGGCGACATCGTCCCCATCCGAGAAGCGTGGCGGGACAGAAGGCTGCGTGTCGTCAGATTTGCAACACTCCCCCGACGGTGGTCGGGCCGCCGGGCGGCGCCTGACGGGATCCGCATCGTCCTCCTTATCATGGAGGGTCTTGCGCACGTTGCGGGCGCATGCCGGCGACCTTCTCGCTGAACCGTGCGGGTCTTCCGCGCGACGCTCCCCGGTGCCCCTGTCGCGGGATACCGCGCAGGCCGCGGCCTTGCGGCTTCCCATCGGCTGTGCCGCTTCTTCATCGCCCCAGGCGCGCGCGCTCCCTTTCCCGGATTCTGCTTTCACCGTCATGGATTCTCCTGCTGCTGCGCCCCAGGCGCCGGCAAATGCCCCTTCTGCCTTTCCCCTGAAGCCCATCCTGTGGTTGCTGGGCTCGATGACGTCGCTGGCGCTGGGCACCTCGCTGGCCAAGCAGATCTTCCCCATCGTGGGCGCGCAGGGCACCACGGCACTGCGGCTGCTGTTCTCGGCCCTGGTGCTGATCCTGTTCGGACGCCCGTGGCGGCACCGCATGCCACGCCATGACTGGTGGGTGGTGGCGCGTTACGGCATGACGCTGGGCATGATGAACATGCTCTTCTACCTGGCGCTGGAAACGATTCCGTTCGGCATTGCGGTGGCCATCGAGTTCTGCGGACCGCTGTCGGTGGCGCTGTTTGCATCGCGCCGGCCCATCGACTTCGTCTGGATCGGCTGCACGGTGGCGGGTCTGCTGATGCTGCTGCCCATCTGGCATGGTGGCGGCGATGCAGCTGCGGCCCAGGCCGTGATCGAAGGCGCGGCCGGTGCCCACGCCGTGGCCGAAGGCGCGCAGGGCGTGGTGCCCGGCGTGGCCTCGGCCAGCCTGGATCCACTGGGCATGCTGTACGCGGCCGGAGCAGCGGTGTGCTGGGCGGGCTACATCATCTTTGGCAAGAAGACGCAGCACCTGCACGCCGGCACGACGGTGGCGCTGGGGGTCAGCATCGGCGCGCTGATGATGTTCCCCATCGGCGTGGTGCATGCCGGCACAGCGCTGTTTGAGCCAAAGGTGCTGCTGATCGGACTGGGGGCGGCCGTCGTGTCCAGCGCCATTCCGATGTTCCTGGAGATGAAGGCGCTGCGCGGGCTGCAGGCCGGCACCTACGGAGTGATGACGAGTCTGGAGCCGGCGCTGACCTCCGTGGTGGCCATGCTGGTGCTGGGCGAGCTGCTGACGCTGACGCAGTGGTGCGCCATCGCGCTGACGGTGACGGCCGCCATGGGCAGTGCACTGACCTCGCAGCGTGGCGGATAGAATGCGGAAAAGTCTGCATCCCTCCCCCACGCATGAAATCCTTCTTCCATTGGTTCGAAAGCCGGATCGACCCGTATCCGGATGAAACACGACTGATCACCGAACGAAGCCTGTGGCGCTTCGTGCTCTCTTCGCTGCAGGGCGTGCGGCGCTGGCTGGTGCTGCTGTTCCTGACAGTGGCGGGCATCGGCGTGCTGGAGGCGCTGCTGTTCCAGTGGATGGGCTTCGTGGTGGACTGGATCGGCCGCTACACGCCCGAGACGCTGTGGGCCGAAAAAGGCAGCACGCTGACGATCATGGGCGTGGTGCTGGTACTGAGCCCGCTGCTGGTGCTGCTGTCATCATCGCTGCGCTTCCAGTCGCTGCAGGGCGTGCTGCCGATGCGGCTGCGCTGGCGCTTTCACCGACTGATGCTGGCCCAGAGCCTGAGCTTCTATCAGGACGAGTTCGCCGGTCGCGTGTCGGCCAAGGTGATGCAGACGGCGCTGGCGGTACGCGAGGTGGTGATGACCTTCGCCGACATGGCCACCTACATCGTCGTCTATTTCCTGACGAGCTCGGTGGTGCTGTGGAAGTTCGATGCCTGGCTGCTGCTGCCGTTCGTGACATGGATCGTGCTGTTTGCCGCCACGATGGTCTGGACGGTGCCCAAGCTGGGCAAGCTGGCGGCGGCGCAGGCCGATGCCCGCGCGCTGATGACCGGCCGCATCACGGATGCCTACAGCAACATCGCCACGGTCAAGCTCTTCTCGCACAGCGACCGCGAATCCAGCTACGCACGCTCGGCCATGGAAGACTTCATGGTCACGGTGCATGCCCAGATGCGCTGGGTGACGACGCTGGAAGTCGTGTCGCAGACGGTGAACATGCTGCTGACCGGCGGCACGGCTGCCATCGGCCTGTGGCTCTGGCACCATGGCAAGGCCAGTCCGGGCGCGGTGGCTGCTGCCACGGCCATGGCACTGCGCATCAACGGGCTGTCGCAATGGATCATGTGGCAGTCGGCCTCGCTCTTCGAGAACATCGGCACCATTCGCGACGGCATCAATACGCTGACCCGGCCGCACACGGTGCTGGACAAGCCCAACGCCGTGCCGCTGGTGGTGAAGCAGGGGGGCATCCGCTTCGAGCATGTGGACTTCTCGTACAGCGAGAACGCGCGGCGCGAGCATCGGCCGGTGCTGGAGGACTTCTGCCTGGACATCCGCCCCGGCGAGAAGATCGGCCTGGTGGGACGCTCCGGCGCGGGCAAGTCCACCATCGTGAACCTGCTGCTGCGCTTCTATGACGTGCAGAAAGGGGCCATCACCATCGACGGCCAGAACATTGCCGACGTGACGCAGAATTCGCTGCGGGCGCAGATCGGCATGGTGACACAGGACACGTCGCTGCTGCACCGCACGGTGCGCGACAACATCCTGTATGGCCGTCCGGATGCCACCGACGCAGAGATGCTGGACGCCGCCCGGCGCGCGCAGGCCGATGCCTTCATTGCGGCGCTGGAAGATCCGCAGGGGCACACGGGCTTTGACGTGCAGGTGGGCGAACGTGGCGTGAAGCTCTCGGGTGGGCAGCGCCAGCGCATTGCCATTGCCCGGGTGATGCTGAAGAACGCGCCGATCCTGCTGCTGGACGAAGCCACCAGTGCGCTGGACTCCGAGGTGGAAGTGGCCATTCAGGACAGCCTGAACGAGCTGATGAAGGGCAAGACGGTGATCGCCATTGCGCACCGGCTCTCGACGATCGCGGCCATGGACCGGCTGGTGGTGCTGGACAAGGGCCGCATCGTGGAAGAAGGCACGCACGCCGAGCTGCTGGCCCGCGACGGGCTGTACGCACGGCTGTGGGCGCACCAGAGCGGCGGTTTCCTGGCCGAGCAGGTGCCCAACGAGTGAGGTGACAGACCGAAAGGTGGGATGCAGCCGCCGAACGGCGGGTGGCGCCCCTCCCGGAAGGGCCCTGAAGGCCGGCTCCCCCGACGTCTCGCTCTACAATACGCGCCCCGTTTCAACCCCCGTATTTCATGAGCGAACACGCCAACCACGCGACCGGCCATGGCCATGCCACGCCGGCGCATTCCGACGCCACACTCTCTCCGGCCACGCAGGCCATCAACGTGCGCCTTCGGCCGCTGCCGGGGCTGATCTTTGCCAGCCGCTGGTTGCAGCTGCCCCTGTACCTGGGGCTGATCGTGGCCCAGGCGGTCTATGTGCAGCACTTCCTGCTGGAGCTGTAGCACCTGGTGGAGGCGGCCTTCGGCAACCAGCACGCGCTGCAGGCGCTGGTCGAGAGCATCGGCTACCGCTCGGACAAGCCGGTGACCTCGCTGGACGAGACGGTGATCATGCTGGTGGTGCTGGCGCTGATCGACGTGGTGATGATCTCGAACCTGCTGATCATGGTGATCGTGGGCGGCTTCGAGACCTTCGTGAGCCGGATGGACCTGCAGGGCCACCCCGACCAGCCGGAATGGCTGAGCCACGTCAACGCCTCGGTGCTGAAGGTGAAGCTGGCGATGTCGATCATCGGCATCAGCTCCATCCACCTGCTGAAGACCTTCATCAACGCCGACAACTACACCGACCGCACGCTGATTGCGCAGACGGCCATTCACCTGACCTTCCTGCTGTCGGCCATGGCCATTGCCTATACCGACAAGCTGATGTCGTCGGCGTACAAGCAGGACGGGCATCACTGAATCTCCCTTCGGGGGTCATTCGCGTCCCGTCTCTTTCCTTCCCGGCCGCCCAGGGGGCACCGCTGCCGATGGACGGCAGCGGCTCCCCGGGCGGCCTTTCCATGTCCCGACCGTTTTACGGACACCCGGCACGAACCGGGCGACCGGACGGAGCAGAGCATGTCATGGACTCATCGCTCCCACGCGGGGATGCCTGAGTCCATGACACGCACCAGGGATCCACTTCTCCCCTTCGGGGATTTTTCATCATGTCATCCAACCCTATTGAATCAGCGGCCGTACCGACGGCCAAACGTTTTCCTGCCTGGAAACCCCTGCTCTTTCTGGCCATTCTGTGCGTGGGCCTGTACTGGGTGAAGTGGGACCCGTACTACCACAAGGCCTTCGTGGCCATCGAGAAGCACGACATTGGCAAGTCGATTCTGGCCGACAGCTACGACAGCCCGTGGCAGGCGATGTGGCAGTACGCGCAGGTGTATTTTCTGGCGATCTGGAAGGCGGCGGTGCTGGGCATCGTGCTGGGTTCGCTGGTGCAGATTCTGCTGCCGCCGGACTGGATCGTGCGGTTTCTGGGGCGCTCGCGCCTGGGCAGCCATCTGGTGGCCACGCTGGCAGCGCTGCCGGGCATGATGTGCACCTGCTGTGCGGCCCCCGTCGCCGTGGGACTGTACCGGGCGCGGGCGTCGGCCAGCGCCAGCGTGACGTACTGGGTGGCCAACCCGGTGCTGAATCCGGCCACGCTGGTATTCATGTACTTCGTGCTGGGTGGTGGATTCACGCTGCTGCGGGTGGTGTTCGGGGTGGTGCTGGTGTTCGGCGCGGCCTGGCTGGTGGGACGGCTGGCGGAGCGTCGTGAGGTTTCCGGAGGCCGGGATACGGCCCTGCCGGGCGATACGACAGTTCGGGGCAGCGCAAACGGAGCCGCTGGCCTGGCCGCAGGTTCGGTGACTGAATCGAACGCTGCGCTGGATCGGACCGGCGCTACCGCCCTGCCCCGGGTGGCGGCAAACACGGGCGGCGTGTCGGTGAACACGACGCTGGCAGCGGCACAGGCGGCAGCAGATGCCGAGGCGCGCAAACCCTTCCTGCAACGCTGGCTGCCGGCGCTGTGGCAGCTGTTCCTGTCGACGGTGCCGGTGTATGTGATCACGGTGCTGGCGCTGAGTCTGGCCCGGGTGTGGCTGTTCCCGCATGTGGACGGGGCGCTGGGCGATGGTGTGCTGTGGATCGTCTTCTTTGCGGTGGTGGGAACGCTGTTCGTGATTCCGACGGCGGCCGAGATTCCCATCGTGCAGGGGATGCTGGCACTGGGGCTGGGCACCGGATCGGCCGGGGCGCTGCTGCTGACGCTGCCCTCGGTGAGCCTGCCGTCGCTGCTGATGATGCGTGACGTGCTGGGCACGCGGCTGCTGTGGACGGTGGCCGGCTGGGTGGCCCTGGTTGGTGTGCTGGCCGGGCTTGTTGCATACTGGGTCTGACGACGGGCCAGCGGTAACTGGCATGAGGAAAGATCGAGATGGACATCATCCTGAATGGTGAGACACACCGGACGGCGGCAGCCACGCTGGCCGAGCTGGTGACGGAACTGGGCTATGCGGGCAAGCGCATTGCCATCGAACGCAACGGCGAGATCGTGCCGAAGTCACAGCACGGCGCCACGGCGCTGGCAGCTGGCGACCGGCTGGAGATCGTGGTGGCGGTGGGGGGCGGCTAACGCAGTCGGGACATTATTATTCGCCGGTACGGGGCGCGTCCATGGCATTACGCGTCCCTGTGTCGGCCCCTGCCGTGTGCTGACGGGGCGCCGGGCAGCAGCATCCGCCGGCATGAGGGCATGCACCGGGCGCATGTCATGCATGGTCCGGGACATGCACGGGCGCCGGGGCGGGTACCATTCATGATCTGGATGGATCGGCCGATGCCGGCACGCCGTCATGGCCCTTGGACCATGGAAGTCCCTGACCCGCGGAAGCCCCTGGACCACGGAGAGCCCGGACTCGCGGAAAACCCATGATGCACCACGGGCGTCCGGTTCACCATCCCTCCCTCAAACACGCTTTGGAGAATCTGGCATGAACGACACGGTTGCCCCTGATCCCCTGGTCATCGGTTCCCGCACCTTTTCATCGCGGCTTCTGGTGGGTACCGGCAAGTATGTCGATTTCCAGCAGACGCGCGAGGCCATCGACGCCAGTGGCGCCGAGATCGTCACCGTGGCCATCCGGCGCACCAACATCGGCCAGCATGCCGGGCAGCCCAGCCTGCTGGACGCGGTGCCGCCCGACCGTTTCACCATCCTGCCCAACACGGCCGGCTGCTACACGGCCGAGGACGCCGTGCGCACGCTGCGGCTGGCCCGCGAGCTGCTGGACGGCCACACGCTGGTGAAGCTGGAGGTGCTGGGCAACGAGCAGAACCTGTTTCCGAACATGCCCGAGACACTGGCCGCGGCGCGCACGCTGGTCAAGGAAGGCTTCGAGGTGATGGTGTACTGCAGTGACGACCCCATCCAGGCGAAGATGCTGGAAGACATCGGCTGCGTGGCGATCATGCCGCTGGCCTCGCTGATCGGCTCGGGCATGGGCATTCTCAATCCCTGGAACCTGAAGCTGATCCTGGAACAGGCCCAGGTGCCGGTGATCGTCGATGCCGGCGTGGGCACGGCGTCGGACGCCACGGTGGCCATGGAACTGGGCTGCGCGGCGGTGCTGATGAACACGGCCATTGCCAAGGCGCAGGATCCCGTCATGATGGCGCGGGCGATGAAAGCCGGCGTGGAAGCGGGCCGCCTGGCCCGGCTGGCTGGCCGGATGCCGCGCAAGTATTATGCGGCCACGCCGTCTTCGCCCACGGAAGGACTGCTGCCCAGCGTGGCACGCTGAGCGCCCACCGCGGGGGCCTGCGGGCCCCCCTCCTTTCCGTGACCCTCCCTGCTTTCGCCATTCCCGCGCTTTGCACTCGCTGCGCCGTCGTCATCGATGAGTTCCCTGCCCACCGATCCCGCCACTGTTCCCTCTACCCCCCCTGCCACTCCTGACACCGACGCGCCGCACCGGCGCGGCATCCGCAGCTATGTGCTGCGCCGCTCGCACTTCTCGGCTGCCCAGCGCGATGCCTGGGAACGGCTGATGCCGGTGTTCGGCCTGCCCTACCGCGAGCAGGCCCTGGACTACCCGCAGGCGTTCGGCCGGCAGGCGCCCGTGGTGCTGGAAATCGGCTTCGGCATGGGCGACACCACGGCCGAGATTGCTGCCAACGCACCGGACATCGATTTCATCGCCATCGACGTGCACACGCCCGGCGTGGGGGCGCTCCTGAAGCTCATCGAGCAGAAGGAACTGTCCAACCTGCGGGTCATCGAGCATGACGCCCAGGAAGTGCTGCGGCAGATGATCGCCCCCGGGTCGCTGGCGGGCATCCATGTGTTCTTCCCTGATCCGTGGCCCAAGGCGCGGCACCACAAGCGCCGACTGATCCAGACGCCCTTCGTGCACGAGCTGGTGGCGGCGCTGCAGCCCGGCGGCTACCTGCACCTGGCCACCGACTGGCAGGATTATGCGGACCAGATGGAGGAGGTGCTGGCGGAGATTCCGGCGCTGGTGGCCGAGCCGGTGCGGCCGTTTGAAACAGCCTCCCTGCCCTGCCCGCGCCCATCCACCCGCTTCGAGCGGCGCGGCGAACGACTGGGGCACGGGATCACCGACCTGATCCGCTACAAGCAGGCGTGATGCGGCACGACCGGCCCATGCCCAGCACTCCCCACGCATCGTCCGCCCCTGCCTCGCAGCTGCCGCCCGTGCCACCGCTGCCCGACCTGAAGGGCCACCGCTTTGCCCTGACCGGGGCGGCCGGCTTTCTGGGGCGGCACGTCATCCGGCTGCTGCACCGCCAGGGAGCACGAATCATTGCGCTGCGCCGGGCCGAGAGCCGGCCACTGCCGGACGCAACGGTACAGGAAGCGATCATCGACCTGAATGATGAAGCCGCCTGCGCCCAGACGCTGCACGATCTGAGGCCGGACCACGTCATTCACCTGGCCGGCTATGCCAATACGGATCGCTCGGTGGCCTCGATTGTCCAGGCGCTGCAGGTGAACCTGGTGGGCAGCATCAATCTGGTGCTGGGGGCGATGGACCGGGTGCCTGATTGCCGCGTGGTGGTGGCGGGCTCGATGGAAGCGGCCAATCCGTGGCAGGGCCCGCTGGCGCTGGGGTCGCCCTACGGGATGAGCAAGGCGATGGTGGAGGTGCTGACCGGTAGCCTGAACCGGCTCTATGGCACCAATGTGCTGAACATGCGCATCGGCATGGCCTATGGCGAGGACGACCCGAACCACCGGCGGCTGGTGCCTTCGGTGATCCTGTCGCTCCTGCAGGGACATGCGCCGGCCATTGGCAATCCGGGCCGGCTGTGCGACTGGATCCACGCCGAGGACGTGGCCGAGGCGCTGATTCGCGGCGCCCTGCTGCCCCGAGCCGAACCGGCCAGCATCGATGTGGGCAACGGCCGGCTGGGCAGCATCGCGGACGTGGTGGCCATCATCCAGCGGCTGCTGGGTACCGAACTGCCGTTGCAGCCGGTGGAACGGCTGCAACGCAGCAACGAGCAGGCCCGGTGTGCCGACCTGCCGGCGATGACGGCGGCCCTGGGGGGCTGGCGTCCCCGCATCAGCCTGGAGGAAGGTCTGGCCCGCGCCGTGGCGGGCTACCGCCAGGAGCTGGCCGAGGCGCGGTGACGCCATGCCGGGCGGGACGGCGCCATGCCGCCCGCACCCGGAACCGGACGCCGCGCGCTCGCGCGGCGTTCAGGCATCAGCCCTTGAAGTAGGCTTCCAGATCGTCGCTGCCGCCGGCTGGCTCGCGCTCAGAGAAGAATGTTTGAGAGAAACCGGTCAGCAGCAGGCCAGAACCGGGCACGAACCTGTACGAACACTTCCCTGCCAGCAACAAGAGCCCCCAGACCCCGGGGGAATCAGTTATCTCGGACCTCAGATGGACCAAGACGCCCGGGAAATCAAACCATTTTCTGTACACTGGCGACACCTTGACAAACCTTGAAAGCACTACCTCTCTTTCAACCTGTACACGCGTCCGGCAGTAACTTTCTCTCCTCTCCCAACAAAGACATCGTCAACATCATCGTCAGCGACACGGCCCAATATATACTTTACAGCAGAATCATCCCCTTCATTCTTGCCAAGTCTATAGTACAAAAACAAAACGCCCCTTTCCTTCGCCAAAGAACTGAAAAACCCCATCCTCGACTCCGGTAATTCAACAGCCCCGTCCGAGGAACAGGAAAACCCATCCCCATAATCAATCCTAGTATAAACAAAATACCCAGCGAATTCGCCATGAAAAACAAATCTGAAATATCTGTCTTTCGTTACGAAATTCAATGGTGACTTGCTGCACAAAACACTTATGTACGACATCACTCTCCCCCAAAGGGCCTCATGACTTGAGGCCCAGAATATTATCAAAACAGATCAACGTGGCGACCCATACCAAACATGAGATCCGTTACGGGGATTTGGGTGAAAATGAGTATAACGAGCCCCAGAACCGGCATGGAACTCACGAATCCCATTTCGACCAGCAATACGGGAGGCAATTGCTCGGCTGGGGGCCCAAACATTCGTAGCACCACGCGCAATCATGGCCTGCGCAACGCGCTGTGTAACCCAACGCTGCACGATGAATCTTGATGCAGTCATGACCCCAATTGCGACCAAGGGCGCTACCGAACCCTCAGTCTTCTCCATCTCCTGAGTCGACAGCACGGCCAGCTGCATCGGCTTGCCCGAAGCCTCGAACATGCTGTTGATATCATCCTGACTGAAGGTACTGAGCTGGGGCGACAGGGGCGCAGTACTTACAGCGCTTTCACCGGCGTACGCCTGCGTGGAAACCATGCCGACAGCGGCCAGAACAAGGACCATGCGTTTGATCGTGCTCATATAGACTCCATGTGGTCGAACACAATAACAAGCCTCGAAAGACTCCCGAGGCGCCGATGACGGTGTTGCCTCACCGCCAATCCCTGGGGCTGGTACATGATGAAAATCACCATGTACCAGCCTGTTTTTTCCCCTGTCACTACCCATGACGTCAGGGAATGCTTCTGAAACTCAGTTGCTGCACCGCACCAACACTCTGCCGCCATGGTGCCCTGGAGAAATACGCTTCTGCCCTGCTCACATCCACCGATGCCGGCAGAACCGCCAGAAACTTGCCTGCCAGTTCGGGCTGATCCTTGCCATCACGGGTCTGCCACATGTCCAGAAACTGCGCGCGACTGTAGGTGCGATTCCCGAGGCTCGGATCGGCAAGCCACACCGTGTTGCCACTGATGCCACGCAGTACGCTGAAATGATCGTCCTTGCGTACCTTGATGTACACCACCACCGGCATCTTCAACCGGGCCAGTTGCTCCCAGCTGGCGGCAAATCCCTGTGCCCGAAAGCCAAACTTTGGCAGAGCGCGGGTCATGTCATCAAAGCTCGCCCGGGCATCGCCCTTGTCCATGGCCTTCAGCAACTGCTCCTCGGTCAGCTTCTGGCCGTAGAACCCGTTGAGCAACGTAGCCAACGATGCGGCACCACAGGAGTAATCCTGATCCTGCTTGACGATCTGCCGGTCACGCAAGGTTTTCCAGCTTTTTACCGGAATCTGCCCCTTCACCACTTCGCTGGAGAGAATGAAGGCTTCCGGTCCGGGTTCAGGCTGCTTGCGCTTCGGCAGTAACGGAATGGCCTGCTTCCGCCCTTCTTCCTGCTTCGGGCTTCCGCCGGCCTCTCGTTCCCCAGAAGCCGATGAGCCGTCTTCTGCCCAAACGTCCTGGCTTTGCCACGCTGCAAGGCTCACACTCAGACTGACGACCAGAAGCATTCTGTCTGCAGACATTCTCCCGCCCCTTTCACCATCAGAACGTATACAACCAGTTGACCCGCATCTCGGCTCCCTGCCCGCCGGACGCATTGGTCTTGAGCGTGACGTTGAGGGTATTACCCGTGGCAAACCCATATCCGAAACCAAGCTGCAGATCTGTAGCGGTCCGATTGATTCCCATTGCGGCACCATTGAAGCGCTCCGCTGTCTGGCGCGTCCATTGCATGCCGGTCGTGAGTGTGACCCGATCATTGACGGCAAAGCCCACGGAGGGCGTCAGTATCAGCAGGTTGCCGCCCCTGGCAGTATCGGCACCATCACGGTAGCTGCGGCTGAAGCGGTAGGCCCCCGTCAGTGAAAACACGACCGGATCCAGTGCCTTGTAGGTAGTGAAGCCCAGCATGGCCGACCTGAATGACTTGCTGGATGAGCGCAGGCGCTGGCTGAGGGCCACTTCGGCAAAGCCAAGAAAGGCTGGGTAATCATCCTCCTCGCGGAACTGGTGGTTGATCCCCGCCCAGGTGTCTGCAAAATGGTTCAGGCGGTTGCTGCTGCGCCCAGCCGCGTCCCGAACCCGTTCACTGTCGTGGAGGTAACTGGTACGCAGCAGCACCTCGGTTTTGCCGGTGATGCCATAACGCAGACCCAGTGTACCGACCAGTGTGTCGCGGTTGCTGGAGCGTTCGCCCACGGCGGTGGGCACCTGTACAAACGACGTCGGCCCGGTTTGTACGGAAATGGGCTCGCCGGTAGAGACGCCTGTCTGGTCCACATTGGCGTAGGCAAAGGACAGATCCAGCTTGAATCTGCCCTTGTCGGTAACGAGGTCCTCAACCGTCAGCGGCAACTCAGCAAACGCTGATGCAGCATGACAAGAAAGCATGAGCAAAAGGACAAAATGTTGGCCACGCACAACATCTCCTGCAAAAATAACCTGAATGAATCATATTTTCACAAGAAAAAACACATTGTCAATATGAAAATATAACTTGTTATTTATCAATTTATAATTTGGATTTTTATCAAATTAGCGGCATTTGACTCCAATCTCCGAATATCATGCTTTGCTCGTCCAGAGCACAGATTGAGGCACTGATCTGCCAGAGAGCGGCCCTGCCCCAAACGAAAACGGCTTCTGCAGGACGGAGCCCGCCCGCAGAAGCCGCATGGTCCTGGGGTTATGCCCCCACGGATTGGGGCAATTGTCCCCTGCAGCGCCAGCGTCAGCCCTGCACCTTGAAGTACGCCTCCAGATCGTCGCTGCCGCCGATGTGACGGCCACCGATGTAGACCTGCGGCACGGTGGTGCGACCGCTGATGGCGCGCACGGCCACGGTGCTGGCGTCACGGCCCAGCACGATCTCCTCGTAGGACAGGCCCTTTTCCTTCAGCAGGGCCTTGGCCTTGGCGCAGAAGGGGCAGCCCGGCTTGGTGAAGATGGCCACGGACGGCGGCTGCTGGTAGTTCGGGTCCAGGTACTTCAGCATGGTGTCGGCATCCGACACCTCGAACGGGTCACCCGGCTTGTCCGGCTCGATGAACATCTTCTTGACGGTGCCGTCCTCGACCAGCATCGAATAACGCCACGAGCGCTTGCCGAAGCCGAGGTCGTTCTTGTCCACCAGCATGCCCATGCCGGCGGTGAACTCACCGTTGCCATCGGGAATGACGCCGATGTTCTCGGCTTCCTGGTCGTCCTTCCAGGCGTTCATCACGAAGGTGTCGTTAACCGAGACGCACAGGATGCTGTCGATGCCCAGCTTCTTGAAGACCGGGGCCAGCTCGTTGTAGCGCGGCAGGTGGGAGGACGAGCAGGTGGGCGTGAAGGCGCCCGGCAGCGAGAACACCACCACGCGCTTGCCGGCAAACAGTTCGTCGGTGGAAACATCCACCCAGGCATCGCCCGAGCGGGTATGGAAGACGACGGCAGGAACCTTCCTGCCTTCATGATTGGGGAGTTGCATGAGACGGATCCTCCGTTAGGGAAAGAGGCTGGATTTTACCAATGCACCCAGAGGCCATGGGCCAGAAGCCCGATGATGAGAATGCAGGCAATGTTGAGCAGCAGGCCCACGCGCACCATCTCGCCCAGCCGGATCTTGCCGGTGGCATAGACGATGGCGTTGGGCGGGGTGGCGATGGGCAGCATGAAGGCGCACGACGCCCCGCAGGCAATGATGGCAGCCAGCGCGATGTCGGGCAGCTGCAGCGTGCGTGCCACCGTGATGAAGATGGGCATGAGCAGCGCCGCCGTGGCCGTGTTGGAGGTGAACTCGGTCAGGAAAACCACGAAGCTGGTGAGCGCCAGCATGATGATGACCGGGTGCTGATGCCCCACGGCAGCCACGATGCTGTCGGCCAGGATCTTGCTGGCCCCGGTGTCCTTCATGACGATGGACAGCACCAGGCCACCGCCGAACAGCATCAGTACGCCCCATTCGGTGTGCTCCTGGATCTGCTTCCAGCTGGCCGAACCGCCCACGCACATCACCACCACGGCCAGCATGGCAATGACGGAATCGATGTTCTTGATGGGCTCGGGCAGCGCCAGCAGCTGCTGCAGCGGTCCGACCACCAGCTTGCCCAGGATGAGCAGCACCGCCGTGGCAGCGAAGACGACCAGCGTGAACATCCGCCGGCCATCCAGCGGGATGTCCTCGATGTCGACGTTGAACGGCACGCTGAAGTCGGGGCGCAGCACCACCCACAGTGACAGCACCATGGCCGGCATCATCAGTGCCACCACCGGCATGCCGTACTTCAGCCAGTCGGCAAAGCTGATGTCGATCATCGTGGCCAGCAGCGCGTTGGGCGTGCTGCCCACCAGGGTGCCGATGCCGCCGATACTGGCGCTGAAGGCGATGCCCAGCAGCACGAAGGCGTAGAGCTTGCGGTTCTTCTCCACGTCCACCTGCCGCAGGATGCCCAGGGTGAGCGGCAGCATCATGGCGGCCACGGCCGTGTTGTTGACGAAGAGCGACAGGAACGCCGTGACGGCGAACAGGTAGAAGATGGTGAGCTTCAGGCTGCCGCCGGCCAGCCGGATGACGTGTCCGGCAATCCACAGGTCCAGCTTCTGGATGTGCAGCACGGCCGCGATGACGAAGCCGCCGAAGAACATGAAGATGACCGGCTCGGCAAAGGGCGCGAAGGCTGCCTTGGTGGACAGCACCCCCAGCCCGATGGCAAAGAGCGGGATCATCAGCGAGGTGACGGTGATGTGGAAGGCCTCGGTCAGCCACAGCACACCCACGAACACCAGCAGCGCCAGCCCCCGGTTCTCGACAGGCGAGAACGGCAGCCAGCGCAGCAGCAGGAAGAAGAGGACAAGATCGGCGGCCAGGATCAGCCAGCCGCGCCGATTGGCGACGACCGCGTCGGACACGATGAAAACTCCCGGAGGAAGAAGAGGAAGGCCGGAAGTATGTCATGCCCCACCGGATAGGGACTTTCCCGAATGTGCCTGGCCGCCATCAGGACGCCTACCCATCCGCCAAATAGAAAGGACCGGCAAGGCCGCAGGGGCCGTGCCGGTCCGGGATGGGAGGGATGTCGGGAAAGCCGGACGATCAGTCCATGGCGCTGCCCCAGTGGAGCACGCCCGTGTAGGTGACCGCCAGGATGAGCAGGCCGAAGATCACGCGGTACCAGGCAAACACGCGGAAGCTGTTGCTGGCCACGAAGCGGATGAGCCAGTGCACGCAGGCCAGTGCGCTGAAGAACGCGAAGATGGTGCCCACGGCGAACAGCGGGATGTCGCCGGCGCTCAGCAGGTCGCGGCTCTTCCAGGTGTCATAGACACTGGCGCCGATGAGCGTGGGGATGGCCAGGTAGAAGGAGAACTCGGTGGCCACCTGCCGCGACAGGCCGAAGATCATGCCGCCGATGATGGTGGCGCCGGAACGGCTGGTGCCCGGGATAAGCGCGAAGGCCTGCGCCAGACCCAGCTTCAGCGCATCGACGGCGGTGAGGCTGTCGATGTCGGTGATGCGCGGCGCGATGTTTTCCTGGCGTTTTTCCACCAGGAAGATGATCAGGCCCCCCACCACCAGGGCGATGGCCACCGGCACCGGACCGAACAGGTGGGTCTTGATGAGCTTGCTGAACAGCACGCCCAGCACCGCCGCCGGGATGAAGGCGATGATGATGTTGAGCGCAAAGCGCTGCTGCACGCGGTCGGACGTGAGGCCGGCCAGCACCTTGCCGATGCGCTCGCGGTAGTACCAGATGACGGCCAGGATGGCGCCCGTCTGGATGGCGATGGCAAAGACGCTGGCTTTTTCGTCATCCCAGCCCAGCAGCGAGCTGGTGAGGATGAGGTGGCCGGTGCTGGAGATGGGGAGGAACTCGGTCAGGCCCTCGACAATGCCGAGGATGACGGCCTTGACCATCAGGGGGAGTGCGTAGAGGGATTCCATGGGGCAGGATGTTAACGCGCATCGTGGCAGGCACGGTGCCAAATCCTGCCACTTTCACCGGCATCACGCCCCCTGGAACAGATTGATACAGAAAAGTCAGCCGCGCGACCACAGCCGATGGAAATGATGCACGGGTCCATGGCCCCGGCCATCCACCCGCCGCCCCACCGTGAGCTGGCTGGAGGCGGCCAGCGCGCCGGTGAGATAGTCGCGCGCGGCACGGGCAGCGGCCGGCATGTCGGCCGACTGCGGGATGAGTGCGGCCAGCGCGGCCGACAGCGTGCAGCCGGTGCCGTGCAGGTTGTCGGTGTCGATGCGCGGGCCATCGAGCTGGATCATCCGGTCGCCATCGAAGAGCAGGTCCACCGGGTTGCCCGGCAGGTGGCCGCCCTTGAGCAGCACCCAGCGCCCGTCGGCATCGGCCAGCAGGCGGCGCAGCCGCTCGGCCATCCGGCGCATGCCCGCCACGTCGTCGGGGGCGGACTGATCCAGCAGCAGCGCGGCCTCGGGCAGGTTGGGCGTGATGACGGTGGCCAGCGGCAGCACGGCCTCAGTCAGCATGCGGATGGCGTCGGCGGGCAGCAGCACGTCGCCGCCCTTGGAGACCATCACCGGGTCGACCACCAGCGCCGGCAGCTGACCCGAAGCCAGCAGCGGCTCCAGCGCGTCGGCCACCGTGCGCGCAATGGCGGCGGTGCCCAGCATGCCCAGTTTGGCACTGTCGATGCGCACGTCATCGAACAGCGTGTCGATCTGCAGCCGGATGAAATCGGTGGAGACACCCTCGATGCCGGTGACGGCTCGGGTGTTCTGGGCGGTGAGCGCGCAGATGACCGCACAGCCATAGGCCCCCAGCGCCGAGAAGGTCTTGATGTCGGCCAGCACGCCGGCCCCGCCACTGGGGTCGACGCCAGCGACGGTCAGCAGGTTGGGAATGGCGCGCGCGGCCGCGCCAGGCTGGCCGGCAAGCGCCGCAGGATCGAAGTGGCCCGACACGGGGTTGTCGGAACGGGACATGGCAGGACTCCGGAAACGGACACCGAGACGGATGGCATCCTATCACCCCTGGCAGGGGAAGCTGCCTGCCGGGATGCGGGTATGCCCTGAAGCACACCCCGCATGAGTGGCAGCCGGTGCTGCTCGGCCTTCATCCCGTCCGGATCCGCGAAGACCGGAAGCCGATACTCCTATCCTTGAGGATTCCGGCAGACAACGCGTCATCTGGATATCCTTGGGGCCGGCAGGTCGTGCGCCCTTCATTCCCTGTCCCTGGCACCGCATCGCGGGTGACGGCGCTACCCCGCAGGTTCTCCTCTCCGCCCTTGTTTTCCTTGCTTCTTTCCCGACATACCGCCATGTCCCCCACCTCGACCCCGGCCTCCACGCCCTGCCCTGCGCCCACCGCCCCCGCCAACGTACTTTCCATCGCCGGCACCGATCCGACCGGCGGGGCTGGCATCCAGGCCGACCTGAAGACCTTCGGCGCGCTGGGCGCCTATGGCATGGCGGTGGTGACGGCCGTGGTGGCGCAGAACACGCAGGCCGTGCGCATGGTCTCACCGCTGACGCCAGAGCTGGTACAGGCGCAGCTGGAAGCCGTGTTCGAGGACGTGACGGTGGCCGCCGTGAAGATCGGCATGGTGGCCAACGCCGGGATTGCCGAGGCGATTGCCGAAGTGCTGACCCGCCATCGGCCGCCCTTCGTGGTATTCGACCCCGTGATGGCGGCCAGCACCCACAAGCGCCTGATGAATGAAAGCGACCTGGAGCGGATCCGCACCGTGCTGCTTCCGCAGGTGAGTCTGCTGACCCCCAACCTGAAGGAAGCCGCCCGGCTGCTGGGCATCGCGCAGCCCGTCGATGAAGCCGGCATGCACGCCTGCCTGCCCGCACTGCAGGCGCTGGGGGTGCCCAACGTGCTGCTGAAGGGCGGGCATCTGGCCGACGACACCCCCGACGCCCCCGAATCCACCGACCTGCTGGCCACGCCCGAGGGCGTCATCCGCCTGTCCGCGCCCCGCATTGCCACGCGGCACGGGCATGGCACGGGCTGCACGCTGTCGTCAGCCATCGCGGCGCTGTGGCCGCAGCACGGGCTGGAAAAGGCCACCCGGATGGCCAAGGACTACGTGCATGGCGCGCTGCTGCACGCCGATACGCTGCAGGTGGGACATGGCCGCGGGCCGTTGCACCATTTCTGGCAGGCGGTTCACCTTCCCGGGCAGCTGGCGTAACATGCCGGCAGTGAGGCCATTGCTCCGAGGAGCCCGGCCTGCGGGCAGACCCGGGGTGCCATGGCCGCCCCCTGCGAAGGCCTGCCCCCTCCACCACGGCCTGTCCGGCAGGATGCCCTCATCCGCCACAGTGCCCTTCCTGTCGCGGAGTCGAGCGTGAACCTCGAAAAAGTCGTCTTTGCCTTCTTCACGATCCTGGCCTGTACCCTGAACTTCGGGTTCTTTCTGGGCGAGATCGACCGTGCCGACTTCCACCACCCGGCCGAGCTGTTCATCGCCGTGGTCATCAACCTGATCACGCTGATCATCAAGTTCGGCGACCGTACCCAGATGGGCGCCACGCACCTGGCCACCAGCCTGGTGGCGACGCTGCAGCTGCTCTTTGCCTCGCTGGTCTGGATGTGGGTCGAACAGTTCAACAACACCCCGCTGGACGGCCACACGGTCAGCATCATCGTGTCGCTGTCGGGCGGTGCGCTGCTGGCCAACCTGGTCTCGGTCATCCTGCTGATCGGCGAGACGCTGCGCCAGACGCGCTGAGTCGGGCTGCCGCACGGATCCCCCGCCATGATCGACGTCATCTACATGATCCTGCGGCGCCTGCGGGTGCCGCTGATCATCCTGATCGCGGTCTACGCCATCTCGATCTTCGGGCTGGCCATTGCGCCCGGCGTCGATCCGGACGGCAACCCCTGGCGGATGGGGTTCTTCCACGCCACCTACGTGATGAGCTACACGGCCACCACGATCGGCTTCGGCGAGGTGCCCTTTCCCTTTTCCGACCAGCAGCGGGCCTGGCTGATCATCTCCATCTACCTGTCGGTGCTGGCCTGGACCTACGCGGTGGGTTCGGTGTTTGCCATGACCACCGACCGCACCTTCCGGCGCACGGTGGCACGCAACGTGTTCCGCTGGCAGGTCAAGCGTCTGTCGGGCCCCTTCTTCGTGATCTGCGGTGCCGGTCGCAGTGCTCTGGCACTGGCCCAGGCCCTGGACCAGCTGGGCCACCGGGTGGTGGTGGTGGAGATCGACGGCGAGCGCGCCACCCGCTTTGCGCTCAACGAGTTCCTCAGCCCGCCGCTGATCATGGAGGCCGATGCCAGCCATCCGGGCTCCCTGAAGGATGCCGGCATCCACCGGCGCTGGTGCCAGGGCGTCATTGCCCTCACCAGCAACGAGCACGCCAACCAGACCATCGCCATCGGCGCCAAGCTGCTGCGTGAGGACATCACCGTCATTGCGCGCGTGACCGACGCCGAGGGCACCAACAACCTGCACGCCTTCGGCAACGTGCATGCCGTCAACCCGTTCCAGGTGCTGGCCACCAACCTGTCGCTGGACATCGCCGCACCCGAGGTGCTGCGCATGGAGGACTGGGTGACGGCCGCGCCGGGCACGCCCATTCCCACCCGCATCAATCTGCCCAAGGGCAAGTGGGTGCTGATCGGCTACGGCCGCTTCGGCCAGACCATCTCGGCCACACTGGACGAGGCGCGCGTGCCCTGGAAGGCCATCGACCCCGACCGGGACCTGGCCGGCGAAGCACGCCTGCAGCGCGGCGACAACTCCGAGGGCTCGCTGAAGGCCGCCGGCGTGGCACGGGCCAGCGTGCTGGTGGCCGGCACCGACAACGACACCATCAACCTGAGTGTCACCACCATTGCGCGCCGCCTCAACCCCGACATCTACGTCATCATCCGCCAGAACCAGTCGGCCGACCGGCTGCTGATCGATGCAGCACGCGCCAACCTGCGCGTGGTGCATTCGCAGCTGGTGGTGCGCGAGATCCTGCAGACGCTCAAGACCCCGCTGCTGGGCGATTTCATCAGCCTGGTGCGCCAGCAGGGCAACACGGCCGCCAGCCGGGTCATCGAACGCGTGATGGCCACGGTCGGCAACGCCGCACCCCGCAACTGGGCCTTCCACTGCGACCCCACCCAGCCCGGGCTCTTCAATGCCTTCTTCCGCAACCGGGGCGGCCGTGCGCTCACCATCGAGCAGATCCTGCGCGACCCGCGCCACCACGAGACCCGGCTGACGGCCCTGGCCGTGATGCTGGTGCGGCGTGGCGAGCGCACCCTGCTGCCCGATCCGTCGACCGAGCTGCGCCCCGGCGACCGGCTGCTGTTCATGGGTCAGGAAATGGCCCGGCAGCTGCAGCTCAACTTCCTGGAAGACCCGCTGGCGGTCGACTACGTGCGCACCGGCATCCAGCAACCGCGGGGCTGGCTGTTCCGCCGGCTGGACGCCTGGTGGCGGATGCGCCAGGAAGCGCGCCAGGTGCGGCAGGATTGACGGAAATGTCGCAATGACGCTATATTGATGACTTGACAGTCATTAATGCGTCAGGTGAACACGACCACACCATCCCCTGCCCGCTGCAAGCGCCCCCGTGCCTGGGAGCGCCGCAAGGAACAGCGTCCCGGCGAACTGCTGGACGCCGCGCTGGAAGTCTTTGTGGCCCGGGGCTATGCCGCCGCCCGCCTGGATGACGTGGCCGCGCGTGCAGGCGTGTCCAAGGGCACGCTCTACCTGTATTACGCCGGCAAGGAAGACCTCTTCAAGGCCGTGGTGCGCGCCACCATCCTGCCGGTCATCGAGCAGTTCCGTCACCACATCGAGCAGGCCACCGGCAGCAGCGAACAGCTGCTGGCCGACGTGCTGAAAGGCTGGTGGAGCTGCTTCAGCAAGCCGCAGATGGGCGGCATCATGAAGCTCATCCTCGGAGAAGCCAGCAACTTCCCGGAAATTGCGCGCTTCTTCAACGACGAAGTGACCCTGCCCACCCATGAGGTGATCCGTCGGCTGGTGCAGCGCGGCATCGAACGGGGGGAGTTCCGTCAGCCCTGTGACCTGGACACGGCCACCCACCTGATCATGTCCCCGCTCATACTGAAATTGGTCTGGAACCATTCGGTGGGCCAGTGCTGCAAGCCCATCATCGATCCGGCCGACTTCATCCGCCATCACGCCGACCTGGTGCTGACGCTGCTGCGCCCGGACACGGCAACTGCGGCGCCTTGCGCCAGCACGCACACGCCCGACGCCCCGGCCCAGGACGCGCTCCCGCCCCCCCTGCCTGCCTGAGGCCTCCTGCGCGGGATTCCCGACGGCTTCTCTCCTTCCCGATGTTTCGTCGTTCCCGGCATGCTGGCATACTTCATCCAGAGACATCACCCGGCGCTGAACACCATGAACATCGAGCAAGCCCGCTTCAACATGATCGAACAGCAGATCCGCCCCTGGCGGGTCAATGATGGACGGGTGCTCGGCATCCTGGCAGAAGTCCGCCGTGAGGACTTCGTGCCGGCCGCCTCGCAGGGCATGGCCTTTGCCGACACCGAGGTACCGCTCAACATCGACGGTCATGCCTCGGGCCAGGTGATGCTGGCGCCGAAGGTGGAAGCCCGCCTGCTGCAAGATCTGGCCATCCAGCCCCACGAAAAGGTGCTGGAGGTAGGCACCGGATCAGGCTACGGCACGGCGCTGGCGGCACACTGCAGCCGCCACATCAGCTCCTGGGAAATCGACCCGGCGCTTGCCGCTTTCGCCGCGGCCAACCTGGCCCGCGCAGGCCTGACCGACCTGCAGCTGCACACCGGCGACGGCCACGAGGCCCTGAAGGCCTCCGATGCCCGCTGGGACGTGATCATCCTGTCGGGAGCCGTGGCCACCGAGCCGGCCGACTTCCTGGCCCGGCTGAACGCCGGCGGGCGGCTCTTCTGCTTCATCGGCGAGGCTCCCGTCATGGAAGCCCGCGTCTACACCCGCACCGACCAGGGCCTGCAGTCGCTCAACCTGTTCGAGACAATGGCTCCGGCCCTGCAGGGCTTCCCCTCGGTCAGCCATTTCCATTTCTGACCACCGCGCCGAGATGAGCCGCCTCTCGCCCGCACAGCTGGCCCAGTGGCTGGGAGACCCTCGACGCGAATCTCCCCTGCTGCTGGACGTGCGCGAGGAATGGGAGTTCGAACACGTCAGCCTGCCCGAGTCGCAGCACGTGCCGCTGGCCGAGCTGCCCGCCATGGTGCACGAGCTGGATCCCGAGCAGCCCATCGTCTGCATCTGCCACCACGGCGTGCGCAGCCTGCGGGCGGTCCACTTTCTGGCACACCATGGCTTTGCCGAGGTCCACGACCTGGCCGGCGGCATCGACGCCTGGGCCGTGCAGCAGGATCCGACCATGGCCCGGTACTGAGACCCGGCGGGCCACACACACGGAAGGGCAATGATCAAGACACATCGGCTCACCCGCCTGCTGCTGGCAACGCTGCTGCTGCCCGCCCTGCCCGCCTGGGCCACCAACCTGCAGGAAGCCTTTGATGCCGCGCAGCGGCAGGACCCCACCGTACAGGCCGCCCGACTGCAGGTGGACATCGACAACCAGCAGCGCAAGGCAGCGCGCTCCCGACTTCGGCCCAGCCTGGGTGCCGAGCTGAGCACCACCAACGGCCAGCTGCACACCAACCTGTTCTCCCGGCACTACTACGACAACCGGCTGGCCGGCATCAACCTGAGCATTCCGGTGTACAGCCCGCAGGACGCGGCCCGTCTGCAGCAGGCCCAGGTAGCCGAACTGCTGGCGCAGAGCCGTCTGGCGCAGGCCCTGCAGAGCCTGGCCGAACAGGTGGCCTCCAGCTACTTTGCCGTGCTGTCGGCACAGGATGCCCTGGACGTGGTCGAGGCGCAGCGCCACGCCATCCAGGAACAGTTTGAAGCGGCCCGAGAAGGCTTTGCAGCGGGCAATGCCACCATCACCGACCAGCAGGAAGCCCAGGCCCGGCTGGACCTGAACCGCGCCCAGCTGGCGGCGGCCCGTCATGCGCTGCAGGGCCGCCAGGCCTCCTTCACCCAGCTGACCGGTCTGCCGGCCGATCGCCTGCAGCGCCTGGCCCCCGATACCCGCCTGCCGCTGGCACCGGCGCAGTCACAGGCCTACTGGGAAGACCAGGCGCGCACCCGCAGCTTCCTGGTGCGTCAGGCAGAAATGGGGGTTCAGGGCGCCCGTCACGGTGTGGATGCTGCCCGTGCGGGCCACTACCCCACCGTCACCATCGGCGCTCAGGCCGGTGCCCTCAATGGCCAGACCAACGTCACCGTAGGCACCCAGGTGCACCGCTCCCGCGACATTTCCGCGGGCGTGAAGGTCCGGATCCCGCTCTATGCCGGCGGCGGACTGGTGGCCCAGGAACGCGCCAGCGTGGCCACGCTGGAACAGCGGGAAAGTCAGCTGGAAGCGGCCCGGCGTGGCGCCGCCCAGCAGGTGCGCGACCTGTACCTGGCCCTGCAAAGCAGCATGGAGCAGGCCGATGCGCTGCAGGCGGCCGTGCGCTCCAGCCAGCTGGCCCTGGAGGCCAACCATGAGGGCTATCGTGCCGGTGTGCGCGTCAACATCGACGTGCTGAACGCCCAGCAGCAGCTCTTTCAGGCCCGTCAGAACCTGGCCTCCACCCGCTACGCCGTGCTGCTGAACCAGCTGCGACTCAAGGCAGCCATCGGCGCACTCGATGACGCCGACATCGCGGCGGTCGACGGTTATCTGAAGGCCCCTGCCGGGTCGAGCACGGCCACCGCGCCGGTGTCGCCCGGCAACGGTCAGCCCGTCAAAGCTCGACCTGCGGCGGCGCGGTGACCAGCGGGGCCACCGGAGGCCCCAGTGCCGATTCCATCAGCGGGCCAATGGCCTCCAGCGTGCGCTCCAGCGAGCCCCGATGCGCCTGGGCAAAGGCGGCCCCGGCCGCGGACATGGCGCCCCGTCGCGCCGTGTCGGCTGCGAGCTCCAGCGCCACCGGAATGGCCTCGCGCGGGTCACTGACCTGGATGGAGGCGCTGAACAGGATGGACGCCTCGGCGGCCTGCTGGAAGTTGTAGACCGACGGTCCCAGCACCACCGGACAGCCGGCCGCATTGGCCTCGATCAGGTTCTGCGATCCGAAGGGCAGCAGCGAGCCGCCCATCACCGTCACGTCGGCCGCCGCGTACCAGGCCTGCATCTCGCCCATGGAGTCGCCCAGCAGCACGTTGCAGTGCGAGAAATCGGTGTTCGGATCATCCAGCGCCTTGCGCTGCATCGGCGCCTCGCCCATGTGGCGGGTGATGAGTCGGGCCACCGCCTCGAAGCGGTTGGGGTGGCGCGGCACGATGATCAGCATGGGTGGCAGGCTGTCACCGATGCCACCGAGCCGGGGATCACGGTGCTGCATCACGCGCTTCCAGCTCTCCAGCACCAGGGCTTCCTCGCCCTCACGAGTGCTGGCCGCCAGAATCACCAGACGGTCGCCGAAACGCTTTCGCCAGCCCCGGCCGCGCGCCTGCAGCACGAAGTCGGCCGGCTGGTCGAACTTCAGGTTGCCGGTGACGAACTCGGGGCGCTGCCCCAGATGGGCGATGCGCTCGGCGTCGTCCTGGGTCTGGGCGATGATCATCGAATAGCCGCGTACCGCAGGCTCGATCAGCGAGCGGAAGCGCTGCCCGCGCGCCAGCGAACGGGGCGAAAGACGGGCGTTGACGGCAATGAGCGGCACCTGGTGACGATTGGCGGCCGCCACCAGGTTGGGCCAGACCTCAGTCTCGACGATCAGGCCGATGGCGGGATTCCAGTGCTGGAAGAACCGTTCCACCGCCCCCGGCAGGTCATAGGGCAGATAGCTCTGCGCAATGCGGCCGGGCAGATCCTTCAGACGCAGCGCACCGGTGGCCCGTCCGGTGGGCGTGCCGTGCGTCAGCAGGATGGGCACCTCGGGCCAGGCGGCCGCACATTGGCGCAGCAGCGGCAGCACGGCGGCCGTCTCGCCCACCGACACGGCATGCACCCACAGCGGCCGCACCTGACCGGTGTGATAGCTGTGCGTGTCTGGCGTGTTGCTGGGCGCGCGCCAGTAGCCGAAGCGCTCGTCCCAGTGCTGACGGTACTCAGGCTGCCAGAGACTGCGGTAGAGCAGATAGCTGCCCAGAAGCGGGGTGGCCAGGCGCCAGCCCCAGCCGTAGAGACAGCGGGCAATGTTCTGGGCGCCGGAGGACTGGGTCATGATGGGAAACGGGCACTCAGAACGGAATGGAGAGATCGGGGCGGATGGCCAGCAGCGCGGCCTTCACGGCCTGCTGGATGCGCGCCAGTGCGGCCGCATCGTCAGCCTCGAAGCGTAGCACCAGCACCGGCGTGGTGTTGGAGGCACGCACCAGGCCAAAGCCGTCGGGGTATTCCACGCGCAGCCCGTCGACGGTGATGATCTCGGCCTCCTCGAAGTGTCCGCGCTCACGCAGCGCCTGGACCAGCGCCGCATTCTCGCCTTCGGCCAGCGGCACCTGCAGCTCGGGCGTGCTGCTGGCATCGGGCAGGCCTTCCAGCAGCGCGCCCGGATCGGGCACGCGCGCCAGGATCTCCAGCAGCCGCGCTGCCGTGTAGAGCCCGTCATCAAAGCCGTACCAGCGATCATTGAAGAAGATGTGGCCACTCATCTCGCCGGCCAGCTTCGCGCCGGTTTCCTTCATCTTGGCTTTGACCAGCGAATGGCCGGTGCACCACATCAGCGGCTCCCCGCCCCGCTCGCGGATCCACGGCGCCAGGTTGCGGGTGCACTTCACGTCGTAGATGATGGTGGCGCCGGGGTTCTTCTCGAGCACGTCGGCCGCGTACAGCATCAGCTGCCGGTCGGGGAAGATCATCTGACCGCTGCGCGTGACCACGCCCAGCCGGTCGCCGTCCCCATCGAAAGCCAGGCCGATATCGGCATCGCGGGCCTGCACCTCACGGATCAGGTCACGCAGGTTCTCGGGGTGGGCCGGATCGGGGTGATGGTTCGGGAAATGCCCGTCCACCTCGCAATACAGCTCGGTAAGGTCCGTGATGCCCAGCGCCCGCAGCAGCGCCGGAGCCACCGCACCCGCCACGCCATTGCCAGCATCCACCACCACTTTCAGGGGACGGGCCAGCTTCACCTCGCCTGCAATGCGGGCGATGTAGTCAGGCACCACGTCCAGCGTGCGCACCGTGCCCGGCGTGGCGGCAAACAGGGCCGCATAACGTGCCGGATCAGCCAGCGTGGCCGCGATGTCACGGATGTCCTCGCCGTGCAGCGTGGCGCCGCCCAGCATCATCTTCAGGCCGTTGTATTCCGGCGGGTTGTGGCTGCCGGTGACGGCTACGCCCGTGCCACAGCCAGTCAGCACCGTGGCGAAGTACACCAGCGGCGTGGGCACCATGCCGATGTCGATCACGTCCACCCCGGCGGCACACAGCCCGGCCGACAGCGCCCGCGCCAGCGCAGGGCCCGACAGCCTGCCGTCGCGGCCCACCACCACCTGGCCAATGCCCCGGGCACGTGCCTTGGCGCCCAGCGTCAGGCCAATGGCCGAGACGGCCTCTTCCGTCAGTGCGGTCTCGACGATGCCGCGGATGTCATAGGCCTTGAAGATGGCCGCGGAGACCACAGGCGCCTGGGCAGGTGGAAGGACTTGATCGATCATGGGAAATTCGCGACTTCCTGAGACGTGTTGTTCTGCTGTTTCCTGCCCGGGACATGCCCTGTCCCGCAGGGCTCCCGACGTGACGGAGCACGCCCGAAAACCTGAGATTTGCCGGCGCACAGGCCCGCCAGGACACATTCCGGGATGTGTCTAACGATACTCCAGATTGCCCATCCACGCACGCCGCCACGCGCACCCGCGCAGTGCCGAAACACGCCGCCGAACCTGATGCCTGTCCCCGGTCTGCACACCGGGGCGGCCCACCCGCGCGAAAGCGCGCAAGCCATGGACAACCCTACTGGCACGAACGCCCGGGCCCTGCCGGAAAACACCCAGAACCCATGCGGCGCCCACCCGGGCCGTCCGGGCGCAACTATACAATCTTCCGCCATGGAAAACTGTAACGTCTGCCCATCCGACACTGCGCCGTCCACTTCCGCACCGATTGTTGTCACCGGTGCCGGCGGCTTCATCGGTCAGCACCTGGTGCGCCAGCTTCTGGAAGCCGGCTACAGCGTGCGCGCCGTCACGCGCAACCCCGCAACCTTCCGGCTGTCACCCTCTTCCCCTGGGGAGGCTGCTGCACGCAGCGGCCAGGCCGACACCTCGCCCGCAGGCACCAGCCATGACGAGACCATGGAAGACTGGATCCACAGCAAGCGTCTGCAGGTTCTTGCCCATCCGGGCGTCGGACCCGATGCCGACTGGCAGCCGGTGCTGACAGGCGCCCGCGCCGTCATCCACGGCGCCGGCATTGCCCACGTGCCGCTGGATGCCAACCGCGACAGCCAGCGCCAGCTCTGGCGCGTGAACGTGCGAGCACCGCGCCGGCTGGCGCGCGATGCCGCCCGTGCCGGCGTGGCGCAGTTCATCTTTCTCAGCTCGATCAAGGCCGCCGGCGAATGGTCGGCCCCCGGACACCCCCTGCGCGAGGACGACCCGCCCCGCCCCGAGGATTGCTACGGCTTTGCCAAGCTGGCGGCAGAGCGCCACCTGCAGCGTCTGAAGCACGGCCTGGTCATCACCATCCTGCGGCCGCCGCTGGTCTATGGCCCGGGCGTGAAGGCCAACTTTGCGGCCCTGCAGAAACTGGCCACCAGCGGGCTACCGCTGCCGCTGGGGTCCGTCGACAACCAGCGCAGCTTCCTGGCCATCGACAACCTGTGCAGCGCCATCATGGCCATTCTGGAGAACCCCGGGCGCGCGGCCGGGCTCTTTCACCTCAGCGATGGTCCGGCACTCTCCACACCGGCCCTCATCCGGGCCATGGCCCAGGCCGCCGGCAAGCCGGCCCGCCTGCTGCCCGTGCCACCGGCGCTGCTGGCCAGTCTGGCCAGGCTGGCGGGCAAGTCGGGCATCTGGCAGCGCCTGGCCGGATCTCTGGCCGTGGACAACCAGCGCTTCTGCCAGCAGCTGGGCTGGAAGCCCCCGGTGGATGCCCCAACGGCGCTGAAACGGATGCAGTGACGTCAGGCGCCCCGGTCACGGGCGCAGAACCGGGCGCCTAAGCGGGTCAAGAAACGGGGGTGGCATGTCTGCGCCCCCGCGCCCTTCACGCGCTGCGCCATGGCGCAGCCGTCTCCTCCGAAGACGGGGTCAGGCACGCCGGCATCCCGGCAGGCCTGCCCCGAATCTCACTTCTTCTGTTCCTCGGCCCAGGCCTGGTACATCAGCACATCCCACAGCCAGTGCTGCCAGTTGCGCTTGCCGGACAGGTGCTCGGCCCACTTCTGGCGTACCGCGGCCACCTGGAAGATGCCCTCGTCGCGCAGGCGCGATTCGTCCAGCAGGCTTTCAGCCCAGTCACGCAGCGGACCGCGCAGCCAGGCGTCGATGGGCACCGCAAACCCCTGCTTGGGCCGCTCGATGAGCTGACGAGGCACGTACTGGTACAGCACCTGCCGCAACAGCCACTTGCCCTGGCCATTGCGCAGCTTCAGCGACTGCGGCAGCCGCCAGGCAAACTCCACCACCCGATGATCCAGGAAGGGCACCCGGCTTTCCAGCGACACGCCCATCGAGGCACGGTCCACCTTCACCAGGATGTCGTCGGCCATGTAGGTCAGCGCATCCAGCGCCATCATCTGCTGCACACCATCCAGACCACGCAGGTCGGGCCGGTTGCCCGTCACCAGCGTGGGCGGCTCCCGCCCGTCGATCACCACCGACGCCGGGTCCGGCCAGTGGCTGACAAAGCCCAGGTACAGGTCCTCGATGGAACGCGCGCCCATCACGCTCGCGCCCTTGTGCAGCTTCTCGCCCAGATTCACGTAGCGGGAGCCTGCCCCCGGGAGCTTGCGCGCCAGCTGGTTCCACTGCGTGGGAGACAGCAGGTGAATGCCCCCAGCCAGCATTCGGCGCAGCGGCAGCGGCAGCGAACCCAGACGGTTCCAGAGCTGGGCCGTCATCTGATAGCGGTTGTAGCCGCAGAAGAGCTCATCGCCCCCATCGCCCGACAGCGACACCGTCACACTCTTGCGCGCCAGCTCCGACACCAGGAAGGTGGGAATCTGCGACGAATCGGCAAAGGGCTCGTCATAGAGCGTGGGCAGACGCGGAATGACCGCCTGCGCCTGTGCCGGCTGCACATACAGCTCGGTATGCTCGGTCTTCAGGTGATCGGCCACTGCCTTGGCGTACACGGCCTCGTTGTAGCCCGCTTCGTCAAACCCGATGGAAAAGGTCTTCACCGGTTTTGACGACTGCGCCTGCATCAGCGCCACGATGGTGGACGAATCGATGCCGCCCGACAGGAAGGCGCCCAGCGGCACGTCGGCCACCATCTGCTGGCCGATGGCATTGCGCAGCAGTGCATCCAGCTCGCGGATGGCCTCGGCATCGGAGCCCTGCCAGGGAGCCGCCACGCCGGCCACCGCCACTTCGGCCAGCGACCAGTAAGGCGTGGAAGCCGGCAGACGCTGCGCCTGCAGGTCCTGCTCGGTCAGCGTGAGATAGTGCCCGGGCATGAGCTTGGCAATGCCCCGGTAGATGGAATACGGCGCCGGCACGCAGTTGTAGCGCAGCAGCAGGCACACCGCCGAACGATCCACCTCGCCCGCAAAGGACGGATGCTCACGCAGCGCCTTCAACTCGGAGCCGAACAGGAAGGCCGGCTGCTGTCCCTGCATCTGCCAGCCGTAGTAGAGCGGCTTTTCGCCCAGCCGGTCACGCGCCAGCGTGAGTGTCCGGTTCTGACGGTCCCACAGCGCCAGGGCAAACATGCCCCGCGCACGCTTGAGCGTCTGCTCGACGCCCCAGGCCTCGAAGGCCGCCAGCAGCGTCTCGGTATCGGAATGCCCCCGCCAGGCCGGGGCCCGGCCCTGCTGCTCCAGCTCGGCATGCAGCTCGGTGAAGTTGTAGATCTCGCCGTTGAAGACCAGCACCCGCTGGCCCGAGGCCGAGACCATGGGCTGATGGCCCGCCGGCGACAGATCCATGATGGAGAGGCGCCGATGCCCCAACCCCAGACCCACCCCCTCATCCGTCCATGCCCCTGCGTCGTCCGGTCCGCGATGATGGATGGCCTTGGCCATCTTCAGCAACAGATCCGGCGACGCACGTCGCTGGCCAGGTTCAAAATATCCCGTGATTCCGCACATTTATCGGCTCGCTGCCAGCCAGAATTCAAAGCTGTAGCATTCTACCCACACAGAAAAGCGCACCCATCAAAAACAATACGACGTCTCTGGTTTTACCAATTTGCCAAAATTTAATACAAACCGAACAATTAGATGTATTTGCAACGTTTGACAATCAAAATCGCCCATCTTTGTATTGAATCAGACACAGCAGCTTGACGGGATCCGATATTTTGGTTCCGTTTCGTAAAAATACCCCGCAAGCGATCTTTCATGCGCGCAGAAAACCGCTTCACGGCTGAAACGCCAGCCGTCGGCGCAGCCCCAATGCCCATGATTCGCGCATGACCGACATGCACCCTGTATGCAAAAAAGAGACGCTCCCGGCATCCTGCCGGAAGCGTCCCCTCGGTCCTGAATGACACGCGGGCGGCCACGCATTCAGCGTGACTGCCTGCTGCGGCGATCAGGCGTCGCGCAGCACCGTCTTCAGCAGCTCATCCCACGGCGGCATCCGCAGCCCCCACACCTGCTGGATGCGGGAAAGGTCCAGCCGCGAATTGCTGGGCCGCTTGCTGGGCACCGGGAATTCCGTGGCCGGCACGGCTTCCAGCGTGGGCATGCGCGGCACCTGCCATTCGGGGCGCGGACGCTGGGCGGTGTTCTCGCCGGCGGCCAGCGTGGCCTCGTGCAGCAGCTTCAGCCCGGTCTGGGCGTAGCCGTGCCAGGTGGTCTCGCCCGACGGCGCCAGATTCAGGATGCCCGACCAGTCGGCCAGCTTCGGATCGAAGCTGCGGCGACGGATCAGCTCGGCCGTCACGTCGGCGATGAACGAGGCCGGCGTGGGCACGCCGTACTGGTCGGCCACCACCTTCAGGTGATCACGGCTGGAAGCCAGCCGCACCATCGTCTTCAGGAAGTTGCCGCCGTGCAGCGAATACACCCAGCAGGTGCGCAGGATCAGGTGCGCGCAGCCGCTCTTCTGGATGGCCTGTTCACCCGCCAGCTTGGTGGCGCCATAGACGTTCAGCGGCGCCGTGGCGTCGTCTTCCTTCCAAGGGCGCGTGCCTTCGCCGTTGAACACATAGTCGGTGGAGTAATGCACCAGCAGCGCGCCATGGGCCTTGCACCAGTCGGCCAGCACGGCCGGCACGTCGGCGTTCAGCACCCGGGCCAGCTCCTGCTGCTCGGTCTCGGCCTTGTCCACCGCCGTATGCGCGGCCGGGTTCACCACCACATCGGGCTTCACGCGGTCCAGCAGCCGGCGCGTGGCCTCGGCATCGGTCAGGTCCAGGTCGTCGATGGAGACCGGCACCACCTCGCCCAGCGGCTGCAGCGCGCGGACCAGCTCCCAGCCCACCTGCCCGGTGGTTCCCGTCACGACGAATTTCATGGCTGCCCCTCTGCGTAGACGTCAGCTTCGGCCAGCGGCTTGCCGATCTTGTCCTTGTCGGACACCAGCACGGCCGACAGACCGCCCACCTGATCCAGCGGCCACTCGATGCCCAGCACCGGGTCGGACCACAGCAGCGAGCGCTCATGCGCCGGCGCGTAGAAATCGCTGGCCTTGTACAGCACCGTGGTGCCGTCTTCCAGCGACAGGAAGCCGTGAGCAAAGCCCGGCGGAATCCAGGCCATGCGCTTGTTCTCGGCCGACAGCACGAAACCGGCCGACTTGCCGAAGGTGGGCGAGCCACGGCGGATGTCCACGGCCACGTCGAAGATGGCGCCTTCCATCACGCGGATGAGCTTGCCCTGCGCCTGCTGGATCTGATAGTGCAGACCGCGCAGCACGCCCTTGGCCGAACGGGACTGGTTGTCCTGCACGAATTCCACGTGCGACCCCGCCATCTCGTCGAAGACCTTCTGGTTGTAGCTTTCGTAGAAATAGCCACGGCTGTCGCCGAACACCTTCGGTTCGATCAGGAAAACATCCGGCAGGGCGGTATCGATACGCTTCATCAGAAAATCCGTTCAGTCAGAATGGTTTGCAGGTACTGGCCATAGCCGCTCTTCTTCAGCGGCTCGGCCAGCTTGGCCAGCTGGTCTGCCGTGATGTAACCCTTGCGGAAGGCCACTTCCTCGGGGCAGCAGATCTTCAGGCCCTGGCGCTTCTCGATGGTGCGCACGAACATCGACGCCTCGATCAGCGACTCCTGCGTGCCGGTGTCCAGCCACGCATAGCCGCGACCCATCGTCTTCACCTTCAGCTGGCCCGCCTTCAGGTAGTGCTGGTTCACGTCGGTGATTTCCAGCTCGCCACGCGGCGACGGCTTCAGGTTGCGGGCGATGTCCACCACCTGGTTGTCATAGAAGTACAGGCCGGTGACCGCATAGCGGCTCTTGGGCTGCGTGGGCTTCTCTTCCAGGCTGACGGCGCGGCCTTCGGCGTCGAACTCCACCACGCCGTAGCGCTCGGGATCATGCACACGATAGGCAAAGACCGTGGCGCCGCTTTCCTGGCGGCCGGCCTGCGCCAGATCCTCGCCCAGCGCGTGGCCGTAGAAGATGTTGTCGCCCAGCACCAGCGCGCAGCTGTCGTTTCCGATGAAGGACTCACCGATGATGAAGGCCTGCGCCAGGCCGTCCGGCGAGGGCTGCACCGCATAGCTGAGCGACACGCCCCAGCGGCTGCCGTCGCCCAGCAGCTGCTGGAAGCGTGGCGTGTCCTGCGGGGTGGAGATGATCAGGATGTCGCGGATGCCGGCCAGCATCAGGCACGACAGCGGGTAGTAGATCATCGGCTTGTCATAGATGGGCAGCAGCTGCTTGGACACAGCCTGCGTCACCGGGTACAGCCGGGTGCCGGAACCTCCGGCAAGGATGATGCCTTTCATGGGATTTGGCTCGCTAGGTTTGGATTCGTCAGTGCCAGGCTTCGGCCACGCTCACTGCTTCGCGTCGCCCTTGCGATCCTGGTAGTTGTGCTCGATCCACTCGCGGTAGGCGCCCGACTGCACGTTGGCCACCCAGTCCTGGTTGTCCAGGTACCAGCGCACCGTCTTGCGGATGCCCGTCTCGAAGGTCTCGGCCGGCGTCCAGCCCAGCTCGCGGCCAATCTTGGCGGCGTCGATGGCATAGCGGCGGTCGTGACCGGGGCGGTCCTTCACGAAGGTGATGAGACGCTCATAGGAACCGGCCGCATCGGGCTTCATCTCGTCGAGCAGCTTGCAGATCTGCCGCACGATGTCGATGTTGGTCTTCTCGTTGTGACCGCCCACGTTGTAGGTCTCGCCCGGCTTGCCGGCTTCCAGCACACGGCGGATGGCGCTGCAGTGGTCCTTCACGAACAGCCAGTCACGCACGTTCTTGCCGTCGCCGTAGATGGGCAGGTTCTTGCCGGCCAGCGCGTTGGTGATCACCAGCGGGATGAGCTTCTCGGGGAAGTGGTAGGGCCCGTAGTTGTTCGAGCAGTTGGTGGTGAGCACCGGCATGCCATAGGTATGGAAATAGGCGCGCACCAGGTGGTCGGACCCGGCCTTGCTGGCCGAATACGGACTGTTGGGCTGATAGGGCGTGGTCTCGGTGAAGGCCGGATCGTCGGCTTCCAGCGAACCATAGACCTCGTCGGTGGAGACATGCAGGAAGCGGAAGTTCTCCTTCTCGGCGCCCTGCAGCTGGTTCCAGTACTGACGGGCGGCTTCCAGCAGCGTGAACGTGCCCACCATGTTGGTCTGCACGAAGGCGGCCGGACCGTGGATGGAGCGGTCGACGTGGCTTTCGGCCGCGAAGTGCACCATGGCGCGGGGCTTGTACTTGGCCAGCAGCGCGTCGATGGCCTCGCGATCGCAGATGTCGACCTGCTCGAAGTGGTGCGCCGGATTGCCTTCCAGCGACGCCAGGTTCTGCCGGTTTCCGGCGTAGGTGAGCTTGTCGACGTTGACCACCGGCTCGTCACTGCCAGCCAGCCAGTCCAGCACGAAGTTCGAGCCGATGAAACCGGCACCACCTGTCACGAGAATCATGTATTCAGTATCCTTCCGATTGAGGCCGGACCGCTGTCCGGCAATGGAACGCGCCCCGGCGGCAACGCTCGGATCAGCCCCGAACAGGCGCATAATTTTTGGAGTATAAGCGGTCCCGACCGTCGCCCACGTGGCATTCCCCCCATTCCCAGGAAGACTTAGGTGACCTCCATCACGCTTTTGCTGATACTTGCCGCCACCGCCGCCCTCGCCTGGGCAGGCACCGGTCTCATCATCCGGAACGCCGTGACCTGGGGGCTGGAAGACGTTCCCAACGAACGCTCCTCCCACACCCGCGTCACCCCGCGTGGCGGTGGCGCGGCCATCGTGGCCGCCAGTCTGGCGGGCTTCCTGCTGCTGACCCTGGCCGTGGTCACCCTGCCACATCTGGTAGGTCTGGGCCAGCCCCTCGACCAGGGCGCCTTCGCCAACCTGCTGGCGCAGGATGCGGCCTGGCTCTACAGCCTGGGCCCCCTGGTCTGGATCGCCCTTCCACTCCTCCTTGCCGCGCTGGTCCTGGGCATCCTGGGCCTGCAGGACGACCGCGAGCCGCTCAGCATCCGCCTGCGGCTGGGCTTTCAGCTCTTCTGCTGCGCCTGGCTGCTGGTGGTGCTCTCCAGCCTGCCCGGTGCAGGCAGCGCCTGGGCCGGCCTGAAGGAACAGCTCTGGCAGCTGCTGTCCGGCTGGGGCCTGCCTGGCATGTCCGAGACCTTCACCCAGGCCGAGGCCCGCGACGCCCTGCTGCCCGCCTTCATGACCCTGGGCCTGGTGGTGGCCCTGATGCTGCTGGGCACCTGGTGGATCAACCTCTACAACTTCATGGACGGCATCGACGGCATCGCCGCCAGCCAGGCCCTCTTCATGCTGCTGGCCGGCGTGCTGCTGCGCAGCCTCATGCTGGCCGAAAACGGCGCCGATACCGCCTCCGGCCTGCTGGAGCGCCTGCAGCTGCAGTTCCTCATGACCGACCCGTGGTCGGTCGGCAGCCTCATCATCGCCGCCGCCACTGCAGGCTTTCTGGTGCACAACTGGGCGCCGGCCCGCATCTTCATGGGCGATGCCGGCAGCCTCTTCCTGGGCTTTTCCATCCTGGCCGTGGCCGGACTGGACATCACCGGCCACCTGACCTGGCTGCGCGAGGCCCAGCTGACCGGCGAGACCGATGTCAGCGCAGGCTACGGCATACCCGTTACCAGCTGGATGATCCTGGGTGCCCTCTTCATCACCGATGCAACCGTCACGTTGCTGCGCCGCCTGCTCAGCGGCCAGCGTGTGGGCGATGCGCATCGCAGCCACGCCTACCAGCGCCTCAGCAGGCATTGGAACAGCCACGCACGGGTCACACTTGTATACTGCCTGATCAACGTACTCTGGCTTCTGCCCCTGGCAGCGCTTGCCCGCCTGCAGCCCGGCCAGGCCTGGCATCTGGTTGCCCTGGCCTACCTGCCGCTCATCATCGCCGCCTACCTGCTGGGCGCCGGCCGCAAGGAGCCCGTTTCCTGACATGAGATTGTTCAACGTCAATCCGCGCACCTTCATTGCCATCGGCCACGACATCGTCGTGGCCGCCCTGGTCTGGACCTTCACCTTCTCGCTGCGCTGGAACTTCGAGCTGGACCGCTCCACGCAGATCATCCTCTTCCAGACCCTGCCCGCCGTGCTGGCCGTGCAGGTGGGCTGCTTCGTCTACTTCGGGCTGTACCGGGGCATCTGGCGCTACGCCTCCATCCACGACATGCGGCTCATCGCCATGTCGGTGGGCACCTCGGCACTCATCATCCCCATCCTGCTGCTGCTCTGGCGCAACGGCCTGGGCGTGCCGCGCTCGCTCTACTTCCTCAACCCGCTGCTGCTCATCCTTTTCATGTGCGCCGGGCGCCTGCTCTACCGCTGGTGGAAGGAAAAGGCCATGGGCGCCAAGGGGGTCGAGCCCCAGCCCGTCATCCTGCTGGGCGCGGGCAACGCCGCCCTCTCCCTCATCGACGAGCTCAATCGCAACCCGTACTGGTACGTCATCGGCGTGCTGGACGACAACCCCAACAAGGTTGGCCGCCAGATGGGCGGCGTGCGCATCCTGGGTCACTGGGAACAGCTTGAACAGATCGCCCGCGACAGCAACTGCAAGCACGCCGTGCTGGCCGTCGGCGCCACCAACCACGCCACCCGCCGGCGCGTCTTCGAGCTGTGCGAACGCGCCCACATCAAGCTGCTGGTCATCCCCGACGTGCAGGAACTGATGAGCGGCCAGGTCAAGGTCTCCCAGATCCGCTACGTGGACGTGGACGACCTGCTGGGCCGCGACCCCGTCAGCCTCGACACCGGCGGCCTGCGCCAGATGCTGGAAGGCAAGTCCGTCCTCGTCACTGGCGGTGGCGGCTCCATCGGCTCCGAACTCTGCCGCCAGATCGCCCGCTTCAAGCCCGGCCAGATCATCATCTACGAGCTGAGCGAGTTCGCCCTCTACCGCGTCACCGAAGACCTCAAGCGCGCCTTCCCCGAACAGCGCCTCGTGCCCATCGTCGGTGACATCAAGGACGCCGCGCGCCTGCAGGAGATCTTCGAGCGCCACCGTCCCACCATCGTCTACCACGCCGCCGCCTACAAGCACGTTCCCATCCTGGAAGAGAACAACGCCTGGCAGGCCGTGCGCAACAACGCCTGGGGCACCCGCGTCCTGGCCGACGTGGCCTCGCGCTTCGACATCGAGCGCTTCGTCTACATCTCCAGCGACAAGGCGGTCAACCCCACCAACGTCATGGGCGCCACCAAGCGCCTGGCCGAGATGATCCTGCAGTACCAGCACAGCATGGCCACCCTGCCCATGGTGCTGGTGCGCTTCGGCAACGTGCTGGGCTCCAGCGGCAGCGTCATTCCCAAGTTCCGCGAGCAGATCGCCAACGGCGGCCCCATCACCGTCACCCACCCCGACATCACCCGCTACTTCATGTCCATCCCCGAGGCCACCCAGCTCGTGCTGCAGGCCGGCCTCATGGGACGCGGCGGCGAGACCTTCGTCCTGGACATGGGCCAGCCCATCCGCATCGTCGACCTGGCCCGCACCATGGTGCGCCTGTCGGGCTACACCGAAGCCGACATCCCCATCGCCTTCACCGGCCTGCGCCCGGGCGAGAAACTCTTCGAGGAACTGCTGGCCGACAACGAGAAGACCCTGCCCACCCCGCACGCCAAGCTGCGTGTCTCCCGCCCCATCGATCCCCCGGGCACCAGCTGGGACATCTCCGTCAAGCGCTGGCTGGAATCCCCCGGCCCCGTGGGCGACGCCGAGGTGCGCCAGATGCTGACCCTGTGGGTGCCCGAATACAAGCCGGCCCCGCTGTACCCGCCCGTGGCCACCCCGGGCGCTCGCCCGGCTACCTTGCCGTCGGCCACAGAGACCAGCCCCGCACCGGATGCCGGCGCCACCAAGGCACCGTCGACCACCGCGGCCACGGCTCCGGCCACACCCCGGCAACCTGTCTCGGCACCCGCCACCTCGGCCGCATCCCGACCGGCGGCCGCCCCCCAGGGCGCGACCACGACTGCCCCGACCAGCACACCCGCCACAGCCGGAAGCACCGTCGCCGCCCGGCTGGCAGGTGCTGCCCTGGCCCCTGCGGCAATCGAGCCCTCCCCGCTCGCCGTCTCCATGCTGCGCGACCCCGTGGCCCAGCCCATTCCGGTCAACCGGCAGACACCGACGGCCAGCCCTGCCGTGCCTGACACCACACCGGCTCCCCTGGCAGAAAGCCGCCAGGACGACGCCGTGCAGTCCCGCGAAGAACTGGCCGCCCTGCTGCCCGACAACGACGCCCTGCTGGCCCGCCTGAAGCACCTGGCCCAGGTGGCCACCCGGACCGAGACGGCTGATGAGCCTGTCGCTGCGTCGGCTGAGCCAACCACACCAGCCGATTCGGCCATGCCGGCAGAATCGGTGGCTTCGCCCACGCCGACGGCCTCATCCGCCGCTGCGGCCACCACGTCGCAGGCCACGGAAGCAACCCCGGTCGCCGAGGAAGCTGCTGCCCCGGCTGAAATGGACGCCGAACCCGAAACACAAAACAAGGTTCAGGCCAGGCCGGCAGAAGACGAGCCCGCCAAGGCAGACGCAGTCGCGCCTGAACAGGAGGCCACTGCCACAGCCGAAGCCGCCGACGCCGAACCGGCAGCCGCTGCCACCGCCGACGCACCCGAAGCGGAAGCTGACGCTGACGAGCCGGCCGACACCACGCCCACCCAGCCCGCGGCCAAAGCCGCCAAAGGCAGCAACCGACGCGGACGAAAGCGAAAACACTGACACGGGGGACCTCGACGTGACACTGGCCTTTGGAGATCTGCAAGGCTGCCGCCAGCCGCTGGAACAACTGCTGAAGAAAATCGGTGCCGCCCCCACCGAACCGCTCTGGTTCTGCGGCGACCTGGTCAACCGCGGCCCCGACTCCCTGGGCACCCTGCGCCAGATCCGCCAACTGGGCCTGCGCGCCCGCACCGTCCTAGGCAACCACGACCTGCACCTGCTGGCCCAGTACGCCGGCATCCGCACCCCGCGTCCCGGCGACACCCTGGAACCCATCCTGCGCGCCCCCGACGCCCCCGAACTCATCGACTGGCTGCGCACCCGCCCCCTGGCCCTGCGCCAGGGCGACTTCCTCATGGTGCACGCCGGCCTGTTCCCCGAATGGGAATTCGAACAGGCCCGCGACTTGGCCCACGAAGTGGAAAAAGTCCTGAGCGGCCCCCACTGGCAGGACTTCCTGGCCGTCATGTACGGCAACACCCCCGACCGCTGGAGCGACAGCCTGCGCGGCGACGACCGCCTGCGCTGCATCGTCAACGGCCTCACCCGCCTGCGCTACCTGCACGCCGACGGCCGCATGGACTTCAAATGCACCGAAGCCCCGGCCTATGCCCCCGAAGGGCTCATCCCCTGGTTCCAGGCCCCTAACCGCCGTTCCGCCGGCCGCCCCATCATCTTCGGCCACTGGTCATCCCTGGGCCTGAGACTGCAACCCGACCTCATCGCCTTGGACACCGGTTGCGTCTGGGGCGGCAGCCTCACCGCCATCCGCCTGGAAAACCGCCACGTCTTCCAGCAGCCCTGCCCGGGGCGAAAACGCGGCGGGAAGGACTGACGCATGGACGCGGGCGCGCACACTCGCGCGCCCCATCACGGCAGGCTGCCTTACGGGCAGCCCATGACAACGCCTCTGCCCTGCAGGCTGCTGAAGCTCGCAGCTGCCTGATCACTCAAGCCAGGCGCGACAAACTCCCTGCCAACGCCGCCTTGCGGCAGCCTTCGTCGCTGCCGCACGACAGACCGCGCCCCTCGCCCTGCTGCGACTGATGCTTTTTGGCCGAAACATCTGGCACCACCCAAGGTCAAGAATATGATTCCTCCATGGTCCATCTTGTGCAATACGTTGCACCCTGGAGACGCAACATGGCATCCAGACATCCCCATATCCTTCGCACTACCTGCAACGCCACCGCACTAAGCGTGATGCTCGCCGCCTGCGGCGGCGGTGGCGGCAGCGAACGGGACAAAGCCGTATCCGCCAGCCCCGTAGCCCCCACGCCGACGCAGAACATCGTCGCCACCGCCCCCTCCACGCCCTCGGTCACCACGCCACAGAACAACCCTGCACCCACTGGCCAGGTGAACACGCCTGCCGTTGGACAGCCCAACTCTGTACAGCCGGCACCCACCGTACCGCAGAACCAGACAACCAATCTGCCCCCGACCACGCTTGCCCCGACGCAGCCGGTGGCACAGGCAGATACCAAGCCTGCCCCCACGCCGACGCCGACTCCAACTCCGGAACCCAAGACGGTGCCCAGCATCAGCAACACGGGCGTTCGTGGGGACGTGTTGTTGGCGATGATTGAACAGAACTATTGCCAGACAAGAGCCTACGCAAGCCAGTCATTTGACAAGCCATATCTGGAAAAGCAGAAACCTCTGGGGATTGCGAAAGTACGCATATCCGCTGCACTTTCATCAAATAACTACATCGACGACCCGAATCGTCTCTGGGTCAGAGCCCCAATTTACGACTCATATGGTCTATGTAGCCGGCGCTACTATCACGCCACGCCCCCCGGAACTTACGTCTACAAGGTTACAAGCGAAAGCGAATATACGCGCTTTCGCAACCCCTCCATGTACGGCGAACCTTGGCTAACCCGCGGCTTCAATACGATGGAGATTAGTTACACAATCAACATCCGTGAGGACAGTTTTGAAATCGGTCCTTCCGTCAGCGGCTATGCTGCAGTGGACCTCGGATACCAAGCAACGGACAGGGATACACCTCCTCCATCAGGGGGCGGAACATCCCTTCCTATGGGGGGCCATAGAACGAACATCACCAGAAGTCAGGAGGTTCCTTATGGCGTGATCAACACCTGGAGCCAAGGTCTTCAACTGATACTGATAAAAGGCGACCGGAACGACGAAGCAAAGATCTGCACAAGTTTAAATTCACCCCAGGTCAAACGACTGCAATGCACAGTCTGGCACGTTCCATCAGACTGGAAGTGGGGACAGGAACTCAAAGACCCCGAGTCATACGTTGTGGATGACCGATCTGTCTATCCAAACGAAAGTGGCCTGATGTACTGGCGTAGCTATCAGGGACCATACGTACAGGATCTGGACGATCTATACAGCTGATCGAGCCGTCCCGGGTTGCAAGAACAGATTTCGGCTGTTTCTTGCAACCCACAACGATTAAAGCCCATAAAATGGCCAACAGCCGACAATACTCTATTACGTATAGAACTATAACCTGTGATACGCTATAGCGTATAATTTAAGCACTCCCACGCCAGCCACACCATGTCCACCCCACGCTCCCCCCACAACGCTGACGTACTGGCCCACCTGGGCCAGCAGCTGCGCCAAATACGTGAAGCCGCCGGCCGCAGCCAGGGCGGCCTGCGCCACTACCGCCAAGGCCAGCCACGCCCCCTGCGCCAGGCCACTGTCTCGCACATCGAGAACGGCCACGACGTGACCCTGGACAGCTTCATCAGCTACGTGTCGGCACTGGGCCTGGAAATTGCTCTCGTCCCCGTCGGCCAGGCCGCCCTCATCCAGCAGAACCTGCGTGGCCGAGGCAGACTGCCGCCTCAGAACCCGGCCCATGAGCCAGACGAGGACTTCGGCCCGATGGACCTGATGACTCGCTACGCCTATCTGGCGGATCCCGAATGAAAGCGCCGCGCACCCTGGGCGTGTGGCTGTCAGATACCCTCGTCGGCTACCTGACCCATTACCCGGACGAACGGACCGTCTTCAGCGTCAGCGAGGAGTATCTGGACGCTGGCCCCGCTCGGCCAATCCTCTCGCTGGCATGGACCCATCCGGACGATGAAGCCCAGACACGCCGCCTGCTGCTGGACCCGCGCCACAAGTCGGCTTCCATCAAGGCGCCGCCCTTCTTCTCCAACCTGCTGCCCGAAGGCGGCATGCGCGCGCGCATCGCCCAGCAGCTGAAAGTCCACGAAGACCGCGAGTTCCTGCTGCTGGAAGCACTGGGCCATGACCTGCCGGGAGCCGTCATCCTGCGGCCAGTTAACGCGCCGCCGCCGGGGCACAAGAATCACGCAACACAAGCCGGCGCGCTCCCCATCAATGCCGATACAGCCGACGATGGCGCACCTCAGACAGCAGGTTCCACCCACCTGAAATTCTCGCTGGGCGGCATGCAGCTCAAATTCTCCATGCTGCGGCAGGGAGAACGCTACACCCTCAATACCGGCGGTCGGCTGGGCAATTACATCATCAAGCCCCCTTCCCACGATTTTCCCGGCCTGCCGCAAGTGGAAGCCGCCGCCATGGCCACCGCCCGCGCCGTAGGCATCGACGTACCCGAAACCCTGCTGCTGCACCCCGACCAACTGGAAGGCCTTTCCAATATTCTGGGCCATCTACCCGACGAACCCTTCTACGCCATTCGTCGCTTCGATCGGAACGACACCTCCCGCCCACAAAACGACAGCGACGCGCCCCTTTCCCTTAAGGAACGCATCCACGTTGAAGACTTCGTCCAGGTATTCAGCCTGCGCACCAGCCAGAAATACAACCGCGTCAACTACGACATGATGGCGATGACGCTGCTGCAATACGCCGGCGGCATCGATGACCTGAAGGAGATGACCCGCCGCCTGGTGCTCAACGTCCTGCTGGGCAACGGAGACGCCCACATCAAGAACTGGTCGCTCATCTACCGTACCCCCAACAAACCCCGACTGGCTCCCGCCTACGACCTGGTATCCACCGTCGCCTGGACCCAGCACGACCAGACCATCGCCCTCAACATGGCAGGCACCAAGCGCTTTGATGCCATCGGGCTGGATACCTTCAACGCCTTCTTCCAGCGCTTGGGGCTACCAGGGCAGGTTCGGGAAGAACTGCTTGCGGAAGTGTGTACCACAACGCGCCGGATACTGGATGTTTGGGGCAAGCGCTATGAAGATCACGGCGTGCCGGCAGGGCTGATGCAGCGCGTGGAGGTACATATACGGGGGTGCCCGTTGCGAGACGCTGTCTAAAAACAACAACCATCACAAGCACAAAACCAACAATGCGAACCTATAACACAACAAAAATTAGACAAATCTCTAAAAACATCTAGAATCGGTGCGTGGTTAGAAAAAGGAGATGTTGTAGTAGCAAATTGAGCGCGAAAGTGCTTGTGGGGACCTCGGTCTCTAACTTCGCCTAGCAGGCCTCTCGCTGCCGATCCGAGGACGCGCGACGACCGACGATCCATGCGTACAGTCTGTGAAGCGAGACATAGCCGCACTTACGACAGGTAAGCGGCGGTTGGATGGGGGTAAGAATCTTGCAGTTTCTCCTGTCACACATATACCCAAATGACGCGACAGCGACGGTAATTGTGCCGTCGGTCTTTGGAGATTTTTTATGTGTGACCAATCTAGCCTCAACTGCAAGAAGGATAGCCAGACTAACACTAGTCGAGCTCGGTGTGAAACGATCACCACAAAGCTGAAGCAAATTTCGTTCAGCCAGGTGCTTCACGCAATTCAAGCTTTCTATAGGCTTGCAAAAATAGCTCACTGGATCCAAGACTGGCTTTCCTAACCCCCTCCATTAAAAGAAAGAGAAGAACAACATGATCTCGAAAAAACAATACAACAAAGATCAATCACCTCTTTATTCGATCAAATCCAAAAGGAGGCTTGCGCGCATACTTGAAACAGATGCAAAAACTATCATTCGCCTCGCATCAGACACAAGCAAGCACTATAAGTTATGGGAGACAAAACAAAAACCTAGAGATAAGATTTGCAACATCACCCACACACCAAGAAAAATCCAGGAGCCCAAAGAAGACCTTCTCAAGATTCACAAAAAAATAGCAAAATTCCTTTCTAGAATCAAGAAGGAAGAATTTGTCTATTCTGCGACGAAAGGCCGCTCTTACTTAAACAATGCTGAGTTCCACAAAGACAGAATCCACGAACCATCATTCAAAGTAGATATAGAAAAATTCTATCCATCCGTAAAAATTAAGAAAGTACATAACTTCTTCCAAAATGAGATGAAGTGCGCCCCCGACATTGCTAGACTCCTGGCAAAAATATGCTGCATCCACGGCGCACTCCCTACCGGAAGCCCAATCAGCCCGACCCTATCGTACTTCGCTTGCAAGGACATGTTTTCATGGATAGGAAACCTCGCAAGAAGCAATAACCTCTGTTTTTCTCTTTATGTCGACGACATGTTCTTTTCTGGAGAGGCAGCCTCCCAAGAGCTTAGAAATAAGGTCATCACGCACCTCAAAAAAAACGATCTGCGCGGACACAAAATCTCGCATTTCTCCGCCAATAAAACCCGAGTTATAACAGGAGTCGCCATTACTCCGAAAGGGCTTCGAATAACAAATAAGAGACATAAGAAAATAAGAATATATAGCAACGCATTCTTCAGATCAAAATCTCCTGACAATATTCAAACCCTCGGAAAGACACTGCTCGGCCAATACCGAGAAGCGTCGAGGGTAGAACCCCATCTTCTACAACGCACCGGAAAAGTACAAAGTCGCATGGACCTGTTCAAAGACAAATCTCAGAACATGTAGCCAGCCATACCATCGGATATGGCCCTCCGCAACCTCTCCCCCACCTCCCGCCGTTCCCTCCCCCCGAGGGAACGGCATCCAACACCACCACCCGAACCACCAGCCCCTTCGCCCCCACCACGGCCCACAGCGACTGCATGAACGTCGTCTCGTCCAGGTAGTACGCCTCCACGCCCGGGGTGCCGTCGGTGTGCAGGTATTTCAGGCCCACGGGCACGATCTCGGCTTCTTCGTCGATGGCGGCCTGCAGCAGGTTGCCGTGGAAGGGTTTCAGTTCCGGTCCGGCGTTGGTGGTGCCTTCAGGGAAAAGCGCCACCGGAAAGCCGGTGCGCAGGCGTTCGCGCATCTGGCGCAGCACGTCGGGGACGGCGCGGCGGTTACCCCGCGCGATGTAGACGGTGCCGGCCAGGCTCACCAGCCAGCCAATGACGGGCCAGCGTTTTATTTCGGCCTTGGCCACGAAGGCCGAGGTGGCCAGGGAGTTGATGGCAAAGATGTCCAGCCACGAGACGTGGTTGGCCACCAGCAGGCGGCCGGGGGCCAGTTCGGCCAATGTGCGGGGCCGGGCGGGGTCGCCGGCCCAGGTTTCCTGCACTTTCACGCCGCAGATGCGCATCAGCAGGCACGACCACCAGCGGATGAGGACGCGCCTGCCCTGCTGAGGCAGCCAGGGCTGCATCAGCGCCAGTCCCACCAGGCCCGCTACCAGCAGCAGCGTCAGCAGGGGCAGACGCGCCGCACGGCGCAGGGCGGGGATCACCGCGTGAAGACCAGGCGGCCGCCCACGGCGGTAAGGCGCACGCGGCCCTGCACTTCACGGCCCAGCCACGGGGTGTCGGTGCATTGGCCCCACAGGGTTTTCTCGTTCACCACCCACGATTCTTCGGGGTCGAAGACGCACAGGTCAGCCCGGGCGCCGACGGAAAGGCCGGCGGGCTCGTTCTTGCGGGCAGGGTCGATGCCGGCAATGCCGGCCGGGATGCGGGTGAGCCGATCCAGCACGGACACGAGGTTCAGGCCCTGTTCCTTGCCCCATTTCAGGGACAGGGGCAGCAGCAGCGACAGGCCCACGGCACCCGGTTCGGCTTCGCCGAAGGGCAGGCGCTTGGCGTCTTCCACCACCGGCGTGTGGTCCGAGCAGATGGCGTCCAGCGTGCCGTCGGCCAGACCGGCGCGCAGGGCGTCACGGTCGCGCTGGGCGCGCAGCGGCGGCTCCAGCCGGTAGGCCGAGTCGAAGAAGCCCACATCGACATCGGTCAGGTGCAGGTGATTGATGGCCACGTCGGCAGTGATGGGCAGGCCGGCCTTGCGGGCCTGGCGCACCAGCTCCACACCGGCGGCCGACGACAGGCGGCACAGGTGCACGGGGCAGCCCACCGAGGCCACCAGTTCGCAGATGGTGTGCAGCGCCACGGTCTCGCTGGTGACGGGGTTGCCGGGCAGCCCCAGCCGCGAGGCAAACGGCCCGGCGTGCATCACGCCGCCCCGCGACAGGAAGGGGTCGACGGGGTTCAGCCACACGGTGTAGCCGAAGGAATGGGCATACTGCATGGCGCGCAGCAGCACCTGGGTGTCCTGAATGGGCTGGCTGGCCTGGGCAAAGCCCACGCAGCCGGCGGCGGTCAGCTCGGCCATTTCGGTCAGCGCCTGGCCCTTCAGGCCCACGGTCAGGGCGCCCAGCGGGTACAGGTGCGCCAGTCCCAGGTTGTGGGCGCGGTATTTCAGCATTTCCACCAGGCCCGGCTCGTCCAGCGGCGGGTCGGTGTCGGGCGGGCATGCCAGCGCCGTCACGCCCCCGGCCACGGCGGCCTGCATCTCGGATTCCAGCGAGGCCTTGTATTCGAAGCCCGGCTCGCGCAGGCGGGCGGACAGGTCCACCAGTCCCGGCGACACCACCAGGCCCGTGCCGTCGATGGTCCGTGCCGGCCGGAAACCATGGGGCGCAGCGCCCACGGCGATGATGCGGCCATCGGCCACATGCAGGTCGGCCTGCATGTCCAGTTTCACCCAGGGGTCCACCAGGCGCGCGCCGGTGATGGAAAACGAGGCTTCATGCCCGCTGCGGCCTGCCTTGATCACACCTTCTTGCATCATGTTCTCCTTCATCCCGCTGCCAGCATGCTCATCACGGCCATGCGCACTGCAATGCCGAAGGTCACCTGCTGCAGGATGACCGATTGCGGCCCGTCGGCCACGGCCGATTCGATTTCAACGCCCCGGTTCATCGGCCCCGGGTGCATGACGATGGCATCGGGCTTGGCCAGTGCCAGTTTCTCGCGCGTGAGGCCGTAGCGGCTGAAGTATTCCTGCGGGCTGGGCAGCAGCGCGCCGCGCATCCGCTCGTTCTGCAGTCGCAGCATGATCACCACGTCCACGTCCTTCAGGGCAGTGCGCATGTCGGTGTGCAGCGACACGCCCATCTGCTCCAGACCGCCCGGCAGCAGCGTCAGCGGCCCCACCACGCGCACGTCAGGCACGCCCAGCGTGGTGAGTGCATGGATGTCCGAGCGCGCCACCCGCGAATGGGTGATGTCGCCCACGATGGCCACGGACAGCTTCGTGAAGTCCTTCTTGAAGTGGCGGATGGTGTACATGTCCAGCAGCCCCTGCGTGGGGTGCGCATGCCGTCCGTCACCGGCGTTGACCACGTGCACATGGTCGCCCACGTGCTGCGCAATGAGGTGCGCCGCCCCGCTCTGGCTGTGCCGCACCACGAACACATCGGCCGCCATGGCCTGCAGGTTGTCGATGGTGTCCAGCAGCGATTCGCCCTTGGAGGTGGACGAGGTGCTGATGTTGAGGTTCACCACGTCGGCCGACAGCCGGGTGGCGGCAATCTCGAAGGTCGTGCGCGTGCGGGTCGAATCCTCGAAGAACAGATTGAACACCGAACGGCCGCGCAGCAGCGGCACCTTCTTGATTTCCCGGTTGGACACGTTCAGGAACGACGCCGCGTTGTCCAGGATCTGATGGATCATGTCACGCGACAGCCCTTCCAGTGTGAGCAGGTGGCGCAGTCGCCCGTCCTTGCCCACTTGCACCTGTTGCATCTGCATGTCTTGCCTCTCTACCTCTGCTGAACTCTTCCGGCCTTCCCGGCCCGGTCACGCCTGATCAGCGCCAATCACGCCTGTACCGTTTCCACCCGCAGCTCGAACATCCCGTTGGTCCGCTGGCTGAGCGCCAGTTTCTCGCCGGGCTGCAGCACCAGCCGCGTCCCGACATGATCGGGCTGCACCGGCAGCTCCCGTTCGCCGCGGTCGATGAGCACGGCCAGACGCACCCGCGCCGGCCGGCCATAGTCAAAGATCTCGTTGAGCGCCGCGCGGATGGTGCGCCCCGTATGCAGGATGTCGTCCACCAGCACGATGTCGCGCCCGTTCACGTCAAAATCGATGCGCGTGGGCTGCATCCGCATCGACAGGCCGCGCGCCTGCACGTCGTCGCGGTAGAAGGCACTGGACAGGAAGCCCAGCGGCGACGACAGCCCCAGCTCGGCATGCAGCCGGGCCGCCAGCCACGCCCCGCCCGTGTGGATGCCGATGAAGGCGGGCGCGTCTTCAGCACCCGCCGAGGCTGCGCCCTCGCCCTTCGGGGCATCTGCTCCGCCCTGTGCCAGGCCGTTGCAGGAAACGCCCAGAGCGTCCTTCAGGGAATCGCGCAGACGCGCAAAGAGGGTCTCGGCATCGGCCGGCAGAGGGGTCGTCATGATCGTGTCTCGCTCAGGTACTGTTCAAGGATGATGGCCGCAGCTGTCGCATCGTCGCCCTGCGACGCCCCGCCCTTGCGACGCCGGCCACCGCGCGTGACGTGCTCGTCGTCCTCGTCGCGCATCCGCTCCTGGGCCGCCACCGAACTGTAGCGTTCATCCACCAGAAAGACGGGCAGCCCGAAGCGGCCTTCCAGCCGGCGCGCAAAACGCTCGGCCAGCGCCGTGACTTCATGCGGGGTGCCGTCGGGGTGCAGCGGCCGCCCCACCACCAGCCCGGTGGGTTGCCATTCCTTCAGAAGCGTCTGGATGCGGGCAAAGCGACCATCCGTGGTCTGCTCGGTCAGCGTGGCCAGCGGTCGCGCCGCACCAGTGAGGCTGTTGCCCACCGCCACGCCAATGCGCTTCTGGCCAAAGTCGAAGGCCAGCAGGGTCTGGACGGTGGATGTGGCGGCAGAAAGGGTCATGATGCGCTCCCGTGCCCGTTGCCCGGACGCAACGAACGCGCCATCACGGCCTGCTCCGCAGCCCGCGACGTGAAGTGACCTGCTCCTGCCCAGAACACCACAAGGCTCCCCGGAAATGCGATTCGGTTCGACGACAGCGCATTGTATCCCTGTCAGGCCGAGTATCATCAAAAGCAACGCCTGATCCAGGGAGGTCGGCCCTCTTCCTTCATACCCTCAACACGGCGAGCCCATGCAGATCGAATCCATCAAGATCCAGAACTATCGCACCTTCCGCCATGCACATCTGGATGGGCTGCCCAGGCTCGTGACGCTGGTCGGCGCCAATGGCACCGGCAAGAGCACCCTATTCGACGTCTTCTCCTTTCTGAAGGATGCGCTTGCCCATAATGTAGGCAAGGCCGTGGCCCGACGCGGGTCCATGCGGGAACTGCGCAGCCGCGACCAGCGGGGGCCCATCCGGATCGAGATCAAGTTCCGCGAGTCGGGCGGGCGCCTGGCCACCTATGAGCTGGCCTTCGACGAGCTGGATGGGCGGGTCGTCATTGAGCGCGAGGTCCTCAAGTACCGCCGCGGGCAGGAGGGAAGACCGTGGCACTTCGTCGACTTCCAACGGGGTACGGGAACGGCCATCACCAATGAATCCGCATATGGACTGGCTGGCACAGACGAACAGCGTGCCGTATTCGCGCTGGACGAGCCAGATGTGTTGGCCATCAAGGGGCTAGGCCAGTTCAAGGAGTTCCGGGTCGTGGCCGAGTTCCGCAGCCTGATCGAGAACTGGCAGATCTCCGATTTCCACATTGCCGACGCACGCCCCTCTACGGAAGAAGGCTTTGCCGAGCACCTGTCCACTCGGGGTGACAACCTGGCCCAGGTGGCCCAGTACCTGCATCAATATCATCCGGAACGTTTCCAGGCCGTCCTGGAGGCCATGAAGCGTCGTGTCCCCGGCATCAGCCATATCGAAGCGAAATCCACGGAAGACGGCCGCCTGGTCCTGCGCTTTCAGGACGGGAAATTCCACGATCCCTTCATCGCCCGTTTCGTCTCCGACGGCACCATCAAGATGTTCGCCTACCTGGTCCTGTTGCAGGATCCCAGGCCGTTTCCGCTACTGGCCGTCGAGGAACCCGAGAACCAGCTCTATCCCGATCTGCTGCCGGAACTGGCCGAGGAATTCAGAAGCTATGCCCGTCGTGGTGGCCAGGTCTTCGTTTCCACGCACTCCCCAGATTTCCTGAACGCACTAAAGCTGGAAGAGATCTACTGTCTGAAGAAAGAAAACGGCTTCACCACCATCACCCATGCCAGTGATTCGGCCAACCTGCAGGCACTGGTTGACGCCGGCGACCTGCCCGGCTATCTGTGGAAGCAAGGGGTCTTTGAAGGGCTGAACACGTGAGCGGCCGCGTCATCTTCCTGCTGGAAGAACCTTCCATGAAGGTCATGCTGGCAGAATACCTGCCTCGTCTGGTCCCCGGATGGATACAGGGGCAGCACTTTCTTCTGCTCCCGCACCAAGGCAAGAGTGATCTCGACAAGAGCATTCCGATCAAGCTGAAAGCATGGCAGGAACCTGGTGCCCGCTTCGTCGTTGTCCGGGACAATGACAATGCCGATTGCCTTGCCCTGAAGGCACGGCTACAGACCATGTGCGCCACCAGTGGCCGCAAGACCCTGATACGCCTCGTCTGTCAGGAGCTGGAGTCCTGGTACCTGGCCGACCCCGACGCATTGATCGCAGCCTATCCAGAGGCCCAGAAGAAGATCCGGACCCTTGCCAAACGATTCCCCGACCCTGACGAGTGCCAAAAACCCTCGCACGAGCTTGAGCGGAACATCAAGGACTTCCAGAAGAACGAAGGAGCCCGGAGGCTGGGAAGGCTGCTGGATGCAGACCGGGCAACGTCGCGTAGCCTGAAGGTCTTTGCACAAGGTGTCAGGATGTTGGCCGAACGTGCCTGACGCAATTTCAGCGACATATCGTTGAGACAGCCACTCTGCCCCGCCAGACTGGATCACACATAGTTATTAATAAGCATTATCATCCGAATCTCGTTTATTCCTGACAAACACCGTCGCATGGCCAACCTCCCAGAATGACAGAACGACCGAGCGGACCAAACGGATCAGCAAAACAAAGGGACTGAGAATAAAAATAAATATCCTTCAATGCCGTATCTTGATCCCCGTCAGCCCGATAAGTTGATGAATATCAGTTCATGCAATATTCCTTTCATGCCGGGCAAGTCCTTTTGAAAATACAAACCCGGCAAATGCATCTGTCTTGAGGGCGGTCAAGGATTTTCCTGCCCCCATGCAAACAATTGATTCTTCGGAACGGTTCACCACCAGTTCACCCCGAGTTCACTACCCGGAGAAATCAACATGAACAAAAGCACTTTCATCCCCGGCATCCTGGCTGCCATGCTGGTCGGATCCGTCGCCTCCCCCGCACTGGCCGGCGACCCGCAGACGGCCATGAACAAGGCCTCCTGCACCACCTGTCACTCGGTGGACAAGAAGATGGTCGGCCCTGCCTTCAAGGACGTGGCCGCGAAGTACAAGGGCCAGGACGTCAACCAGCAGCTCTTCGACAAGGTGCGCAAGGGCGGCAAGGGCAGCTTCGGCAAGATCCCCATGCCCCCCAACAGCAAGGCCGCCATCAGCGACGACGAACTGAAGGAAGTCATCACCTTCATCCTCAAGCAATGAAGGCCTGATGGGTGAAACCGTTCCGGTTTCGTCCAGACAAAGCCATAAAGCAGAAAGGGGCAGCCTCCTCATCGGAGGTCTGCCCCTTTTCTCTGCTGCCAGCCGAAGCCGGCAGCCCTTCACCCCGATGCTCAGTTCGTCATCGCCCGGGGTGCACGCTGGCTGGCAAAGCTTCGCACGTGGCGCAGCAGGTCGTCCTCGGAGAACGGCTTGCCCAGGAACACGTCCACACCCAGCGACAGCGCGTGGTTGCGGTGCTTGTCGGCCGTCCGCGAGGTGATCATGATGATCGGCACGTTGGCGAAGTCGGCGTGCTCGCGCACGTTCTTCGTCAGGTCGAAGCCGTCCATGCGCGGCATCTCGATGTCCACCAGCATCACGTCGGGAATCAGTTCCTGCATCTGCCGCAGGGCATCCACGCCGTCCTTGGCCAGCACGACGTTGTAGCCTTCGCGCATCAGCAGTCGCTGCGTCACCTTGCGCACCGTCACCGAGTCGTCCACCACCATCACGGTGGCGGCCGTCTGCAGTTCGCTGGCACTGAAGGTGGCGGCCTTGCCCTTGCCCAGCTGACCGGCCACGCGAGCCATGGCCAGTTGCACCGGGTTCAGGATCAGCACGATGTCACCGTTACCCAGCACCGTGGCGCCAGCCACACCCGCCAGACGGGCCAGCTGCGGGCCAATGTGCTTGATGACCACCTCCTGGTTGGGCACCACGGTGTCCACGTGCAGGGCGATCCGCGTGGCGCCGGCACGCAGCACCACCACCGGGGCCACACGCTGGGCGACCGGCTTCACGCCGGGGATCTCCAGCAGGCTGCCCAGGAAGTAGAAGGGAACGCGCTCGCCGGCAATCTCCAGGCGCTGGGCCTGGTAGGCCTCGGTCAGCGCCTCGGGCTTCATCTGCACGATCTGCTCGACCAGGGCGCTCTGAACCGCGAACTTGCCACCCTCGATTTCCAGCAGCACCACCTGCGTGACCGCCAGCGAGACCGGCAGGTGCACGGTGAAGCAGCTGCCCTTGCCCGTCGTGGAATCCACGTCGATACGGCCGCCCAGACCCGCCACTTCGGCGCGCACCACGTCCATGCCCACACCCCGGCCAGCCAGCGCCGTCACCTGCTTGGCGGTGGAAAAGCCCGGCGCAAAGATCATCTGGGCCAGCTCACGCTCGGACGGCTGGTGATCGGGGGCAATCAGGCCGCGTTCGCGTGCCCGTGCCTCGATGCGGGGATAGTCCAGGCCCTGGCCATCGTCCAGGAAGCGCATGATGACTTCGTTGCCATCCTGCGAGACCTCGATGGTCAGTTCCCCGATGTCCGGCTTGCCGCTGGCGGCCCGCTTGGCGCGTTCCTCGATGCCGTGGGCCACCGAGTTGCGCAGGATGTGCTCGATGGGGCCCGCCATGCGGTCCAGCACGTTGCGGTCGATCTCGGCCTGCCCGCCCTTGATCTCCAGGGTCACGCGCTTGTCGGTGTCCTTGCCGGCCTGACGCACCACGCGGTAGAGGCGGTCGTTGATGGTCGAGAACTGCACCATCCGCACACGCATCAGGCTCTGCTGCAGACTGCGGCTCACCTGCCCCTGCCGCGCCAGGTCCTGCATGGCGGCATCCAGGGCACGCAGGGCGTTCTGCTGCACGGTGGACACGTCGTTGACCGATTCGGCCAGCATCCGCGTCACTTCCTGGAAGCGGGTGTAACGGTCGAACTCCAGCGGGTCGAACTCGGTTTCGGTCTCGTTGGAGTGGGCGATCTTGGCCTGGATCTGGTTGTCGGCCTGGATCTCGATCTCGCGCAGCTGCAGGCGCAGGCGGTTGACGTTCTCGGTCAGCTCGTTGATGGCGCCACGGATCAGGCCCATCTCGCTGTCCAGACGTGCCCGGGCAATGGCCACCTCGCCGGCCTCGGCCACCATGCGGTCCAGCAGGTCGGCGCGCACGCGGATCACATGCTGGGCCGCCGCGGCCGGGTTGGCCGCTCCACCCATCGACGGATCCAGAAGGGCTCCACCCGCCTTGGCCGCATCATGTGCATGGCCATCCGCAGCGGCTTGGGCGGCTGCCTGGGCAGCCTGCTGGCGTGCCAGGGCCTCGCATTGCGGCAACGGTGCCGCCGGCTGGGCCTGCGGCGCAGCAGCAGCCTCGGGCGCCGCCTCCTGGGCCTTGGCAGCCTGGGCCGCGCAGGTCTGCTGCAGGGCCTTGGTCTCGGCAGCACGCTGCTCGGCCAGCTCGGGATGCAGCATCACCTCGTAGGCGGACACGGCCTGGTCATAGCCGGCCAGCACCGCCTCAATGACCGCCGGCTGCACCGGCGGCTGGGCCAGCGCGTCCTCGACCTGGGTTTCCAGTTCGTGGATCATCTGGCCGAAGCGCATGGCACCGGCCATCCGGGCGCTGCCCTTGATGGTGTGGAAGAGCCGCATCAGCGCGCCAGGCACCGAGCCATCGGCCGGGCGCTCGCGCCATTCGCGCAGGTTGTTGTCCACCTGCGGCATCAGCTCCTCGGCTTCCTCGAAGAACACCGGGCCCAGGTCCGGATCGATCTCGTCGACCAGGCCGGCCAGCGGATCGCTCTTTTCCTCGGTCTCGCGCCGGGCAGCCCCCAGCACTTCGGCCGCCTTCTTCAGCAGGTCCTCGCCGCGCATCTCGCGGTCGGACTTCGGCTCGACCGCCGGCTTGGCCGGCTGGCTGTCGGCGTTGATCTCGGCATCCCAGTTGGCCAGCAGCGCTTCCATGCGCTGGGTCGTCTCGGGATCGGCCGCCGGCTCGATGCGCGAAGCGAATTCGGCCAGCATCCGGTCGATGACGCCCAGCGCAGCCTGCATGCTGGCCTTCATGCCATCGGGCAGCGGCTTGGCCACTTCGCGCTGCTTCACCAGCAGCTTTTCCATGGCGGCGGCAATGCCGCGCACCTGGACCAGCCCCACGTGACGTGACGTGCCCACCAGGGTGTGCAGCGCACGAATCAGCGGCTCGGGTGCGCGCAGCGCGTCGGAGGCATGCCAATCCTGCCAGTCCTCGTTCATCCGCATGCGGGCCTGCGTGGCCTCGGCATTGAAGATCTCGAAGAGTTCGGCATCCACCAGGCGCTCGCCGATGCGAACCATCGATTCCTGGGGCTCGGGCTGTGCCACCTTGGCAACCGGAACAGGTGCAGACGGCACGACAGGAGCCTCGGGCACCACCGGTGCGACCGGGGCCGGCTGGGCAGCCACGGGCGCGGCGGGCGCCGGCGTCTCGGCGACCGGCTTCACCTCATGGTCCGGCTGAACGGATTCGGACACCGATTCGTCATCGAACTTGAAGGCGCCAAAGTCCAGCGTATCTTCCTGCGAAGGCTCGGAAGGCACTTCGGCCGCAAACGACTTCGTTTCAACACCCAGCGAAGCGGCGCTGAAGTCGAACGGATCATGCGAAACCGGCGCAGCCTCGACCGGTTTCTCGACGGGCTTCCCGGCCGGCAGGGCTGACCCCATGTCCAGCAGCGGAATGTCGTCATCCTCGCCGAGATCAGCCGGCACCATGAAGGCATCGGCCAGATCCAGGTCGGCAGCCTCGACATTGTTCAGTGCCAGCTCGTCACCATTGGGCAGCTCGCCCAGCAGGGAATCGAAGTCCGCAGACTCGCCCGCCATGGCATTGGACCAGGCATCCAGATCGGCCTGATCGCTGGAGGATTCGTCCTCGTCCTGGGCTTCAAAGGCGCCGTTGCCCAGCAAGTCGTCCTGCTGACTTCCGAAGTCCTCATCCCGCAGGGAATCCGCCGGACGGACCGGATCGCTGTGCAGGGAAGCCAGATCGGCCACGGGCATGTCGGCCTGGCGATGGCTGGCGTCGTCCAGGAAGCCTTCCAGCGACTGGCGCAGATCGCCTTCGGGCATCGACCGGGAGACACTGGCGAAGTTGTGGCTCTGCGAGAAACCGTCCGCCCGCGAGGCAGGCAGCGCACTGGCCGACAGGGCGTCGTCCAGCGACGGCACCTCCAGCGTGGGCAGCTCCGGTGCATGCACTTCGGGCATGGGCAGCGTGTCGGCCTCGCCATCCAGTTCCAGCAGGGGCAGCGTCTCGACCTCTTCTTCGTCAGGCTGCGCAGCCACCGGTGCCGGCTGAACGGCAGGCTTGGCAGCCGGCTGGGCCACTGACGGAGCGGCAGGCTGAGCAACGGGTTGAGCAGCCGCCGGCGCAGCAGGCTTGGCGGCCGGCACGGCAGCGGGCTTGTCGGGGAATGCGTTGCAACGGGCCGTCAGCAGGCTGGCGTCCAGCACACGGCGCGGCGCGGCCTGCAGCTGCTCGCACCAGCTGCGGAAGAAGTTGGCACCGTCCTGGATCAGCTCGAAGAGCGGCGTGGTGCCATCCTTGTCCTCGGACAGCCAGTGGTTCATCATCTGCTCGAAGGCCCAGGCAGCTTCGCCGAAGGCGTCCAGACCCACCATGCGGCTGGAACCCTTCAGCGTGTGGAAGCCGCGGCGGATGGTGGTCATCGCCTCGCGGTCATCCGGTGCCTTGCGCACCACGCCCAGGTTCTCGTCGATGGCATCCAGCACCTCGGCAGCTTCCAGCAGGAAGATCTCGTGCAGCTCGGCCTCATCGGCCGACAGCTCGACAGTGCCGTCCTCCAGCACGCCCTCGGGCAGGGCCGGTTCAGCCACCTCGGTTGTCACGTCGGCCTGCACGCTTTCTGGTGCCGGGAATGCCAGGCCTTCGTCGGCAGCCGGCTGCATGGCAGCCTCAGCAACGGGTTGCGACGGCAGCTCGAATGCCAGCGCATCCCCTGCCCCGTCATGGTCCTTCGATGCGGGCGCTTCAGCTGCACCCTGTGCCGCTGCCAGACCCGCAGCCGCCGTCAGGCCAGCCGCAGCGACGGCCGCCTCGGGAGCGGCTTCATGCGAAGCATCCGCGGCCTGTTCGGCCCCTGCCGATGCGTCGTCAGCAAACGAGCGAAGCAGTGCATTGGAATCGGCATCCGAGACAACCTCTTCCGGCGTTTCAGGAATGGAGGTGTCCTCGAACAGCATGCCGCGCTGCGCATCGAAGCGGAAACGGCGGGCGCGCGATGCCGACTGCAGCATCGTCTCGACAAAGAATCCCACCGAACTCAGACCATCGGCCAGGCGGGCGCGGCCGGCATCATTCAGCGTGACGCGGGCACGGATGATGTCGTCAACCTGCTTGCTGATGGCACGGCAGGCCTGGGCCGCATCCCGGTACTCCAGGACGGTCAGCACGGCGCTCGTCTCGGCCAGCAGCGGCTCCACCGTCTCCAGACGATTCACCGCCGTTTCATCCCGGAAGTAATCGTCCAGCGCCTGCTCGCAGGTGGACAGGTTGTGCTTCAGTTCATTGACGAAGGCCGCCTGCGTCATGCGCTCGGAGGCCTGGTTCGACAGCGCCACCAGCCACGGCAGCGGCGTGGGATCGAAGGACTCCGGGTTTGCCAGCAGACTGCTGATGCGGGCTGCCAGTTCCTGCGCCCGGTCGTCATAGGCCGGGTTGGAGCGCAGTGCGCCCGCCAGCGCCTCTTCCATGAACAGCACCGCGGTGGCCACCTCGATGGCCAGCATCTCGCGCGTCCGGCCCTGCTGTCCGGCCAGCGCCGCCGGCATGGTGGCCAGCGTCTTGCCCAGCATGCCCAGACCGGCGTAATGGGTCTTGGCCAGCGCCTGGTTCAGATGGCCAACAGCCTCGACGAAGGCAGGCTCCTCGGCCTGCGTGCCGCCTGCCAGTTTCTCCCAGGTGCGATGCACCAGCACCAGCGCCTCTCGGGCGATACGGATGGTCTCCGGATCGGCCAGGCCATAGCGGCGACGCTCGTAGTCGGCTGGCACCAGGCTGGCCAGATGGAAGTGACGCTTGACCTCTTCCACAACAGCCGAGCCGCTTCCGGCCTGCGCCAGGATGATCAGCAGTTCCTTGATGAACTGCGGCGGCACGTCGGACTGGCCGGTGAACAGGTGGCGGTTCTGGATGTTGATGCGACCGACCGCACGACGGGTGGCCAGATCAACCTTCAGCGCACCGTGCTTGAGGCCGTCGAGCAAGGCATACGACAGCCAGTAGAAGAGCCGCGCACCCACATGCGGCTGATTGCGCAGCATGCGGCCCATGGACTCGTGCAGCCCGTCGATGGCCGCCACGACGTTCTCGCCGCGGATCAGCGCCGGCAGCGCACGCTCGAAGCCGCGTGCGGCAGATTTCGCCCGCTCTTCACGGTCCGGCGCGTCGGAAATCATGGCGCGCACCGAGGCCGGCAGCGCACGATCCAGGTCCACGTCGAAGAGCGCGGCCGGATCGGGCTGGACGGCCTTGCGCAGACCCACGAGATCACGGTAGTACGGATACAGGACCAGCACCGGAATTGACGTGCCGCTGGCCTGCATGTCCTCCAGGTATTCGGTGATGGCACGCATCACCATCTTGAGGACATCGATGCTCGATTCGTCGGCTTCCAGCACCCCGTCCTCGAAGGCCGAGATCACATGCTCGGCTTCTTCGGTCAGCAGTGCCACACCGGAAATGCCCGCAACCTGCAGCGCACCATGAGTCTGATGCAGGTGCAGGCGTGCGCGCTTGATGGCGTCCTGGCCATGCGGGTTGGCCCGCAGCTCGTCCAGCGCATGCGCGACGTGCTGCAGCGACTCCCGAATCTCTGGCACGAACCAGGACAGAGTCATCATATCGATATTGTTGCCGTGTTCCACCCGTCACCCTCTTCGACTGATTGGATCGCGCAGCCGGACCATCCGGAGATGCGCTCACACCCCTGAAACTTCACCCCACCCGGAAGCGGGCCACTGAATTCTTGAGTTCCCGTGCCAGCTCGGACAGCTGCAGAATGGATCCTGCCGTCTGCTGCGTGCCCTCGTTGGTCTGGCTGTTGACCAGCAGAATGCGCTGGATGCTCTGCGCCACCGACGAGGCCGAAGCTGCCTGGTTCTCGGTCGTGCGGGAAATCCGCATGATCAGGTCCGCCAGTTCCTGCGACACCTGGCCGATGCCGATCAGCGCCATGCCAGCCTCATCGGACAGCTTGGCTCCCCGCACCACACCCTGCGTACTGCGCTCCATGGCCGCCACCGCATCGTGCGTGTCGGTCTGAATGGCCTTGACCAGGGCCGAGATCTGGCGCGTGGCCTCGGCCGAGCGTTCAGCCAGACGCTGCACCTCTTCGGCAACCACGGTAAAGCCACGACCTGCCTCGCCCGCCGATGCCGCCTGAATGGCAGCGTTCAGCGCCAGCACGTTGGTCTGTTCGGTAATGTTGGAAATCAGCTCGACGATCTCGCCGATCTCCTGACTGGATTCACCCAGGCGCTTGATGCGCTTGGCGGTGTCCTGAATCTGCTCGCGGATGCCGCCCATGCCGGCAATGGCGTTCTGCACGGCGTCACGACCACGGCTGGCCGCCGACAGCGACTGGCGCGCCACTTCGGCCGACTCGGAAGCAGACGCAGACACCTGCTTGATCTGCGCCGCCATGTTCAGGACAGCCTCACCGGTCTCGCGAATCTCGCGCGATTGCTGTTCACTGACGGCCTGCAGGTGCGAAGCCGTGACCTGCGCACTGGCAGACGCCTCGGCCACGGCCGCGGCGGTACGGTTGATTCGGCCCACCAGGCTGCGCAGCTCCTCGACCGTGTAGTTGATCGAGTCGGCGATGGCACCCGTGATGTCGTCGGACACCGTGGCCTGCACGGTCAGGTCACCGTCGGCCACGTTCTGCAGTTCGTTCATCAGGCGCAGAATGGCAGCCTGGTTCTGGTCGTTGATGCGGCTGGCTTCCTGCTCCAGTCGTTCGGCCTCCAACCGCTTGTCGATGGAGCGGTCCGCCTGAATCTTGGAATCGTCATAGTAGGCCTTGCACAGCAGCAGCAGCGACAGCACCGCGGCCGACGCAAAGCCCAGAATGGCCCACTGCATCGAGTTCTGCGTATTGCGCTGCTCGATGAGACGTGCCCGCAGCGCGTTGGCCGCGCCCATCAGCACATCACTCTTCTTGAAAACGTCCATACCGGCATGACGTGCCTGCGCCAGGGCCGGCAGTGCCTTCTGCGCCTCCAGCGCAAGCCGGACAAACTTCGCAGCCAGCGCATTGTTCTTGCGCAGGGCTTCACGCGCCTCGGTGTTCTTCAGCGGGGCGATGTTGCGACTGGCGTCGCCATCGAGTGCCGTCTCGCGTGTCACGGCAAAGCTCTCGATCGCATCAGCCAGCGACACGGCATCACGACTATCAAACTGGCTGCTGCCGTGCATGCGGATGATCTCGCCCACAATGGTGCGCATCTTCGCGCTCAGACGCGAGAACAGCAGCAGGTCGGGCGCGTTTCCGGCGCCATCACGAATATTGGCCCTTGCGGCACGCTGCGAGGCGGACAGTTCACGCTCCAGCGCAGCCACTTCGTTGACCAGGCTGTCAAAGCGCACCAGCACATCCTGCTGCTCAATCAGGGCCTTGACCGAAGGAGAGATCTCATCCCAGGCCTTGCTGAAGCGCTGCTCTTCCGTCCGGTAGCTTTCCGGCAGGGGCGAGACCCGCAGGCGATCCACCTCGCCGCCCTCTTTCAGCGCCTTGACGGCATCCGACAGGAAGGCCCGGCTGCTCTTGAGCTGATCATAGGCTTCTTCGTTGCCCTGCACCGCCATGTTGGCCGCCTTGGCCAGGCGCTGCGAGTGCATCAACGCATCGCCCACCACTTCGTTCTGCAGGGCATTGACACGGTCGGACTGGCGTTCGTAGGCGCTGATCGCAATGGCCGCACCGACGGTGATGGCCAGCGCCCCCAGCAGGATGATCGATTGCCACTTCAGGCTGAGCCTGCCCAGCAGCGGGGTGGTGCGCACACGCGCACGTGCCGGGGTTGCAGCGGCAGCCGCCTTGCCGGATGCCTTTCCGGCGGCCACAGGTGCAGGCGACGCGGGGACGGCGGGTTGTGCCCCGTCCATCGATCCCTGCAACGAAGACAATGCCGACATTTGCCCTATTCCTCTTTCTGCGCTCGGGTCAGCGACCCACCATCAGGAACGACGACGACGACACCAGCTTGGACAGGCTGAGCCGACGCCACGTCTGCCCTTCTGCGTCACGGAACTGCTCGGACAGCCAGGGCTTGTCGAAAGTCTGTTTCTCTGGAACCGGCGTCATGGTTGCCACGTTGCGCAGGCCCAGCATCCGGCTCACCACCAGCGTGGCGTTGAAGGTCAGTGCAGGCGACAGCGTGAGCAGGCGCGATTCCTTGGACACGGGTGTGAAGTTGCCACCCATGAAGCGGGCCAGATCCACCACCGTGAAGAGTGCACCGCGCACGTTCACCACGCCCAGGAACCAGTCCTGCGTCAGCGGAACCTGCATGATCGAGGTGGACGGCATCGGCACGATCTCGCCGGCTTCAGCCAGCTCGACCAGGTAGCGATCCTCTCCGATCATCAGCGCCAGATGCGATGCTGCAGCGCCGTTGCTCCCCTTCTCTGCCCCATCCTTCGCTGCACCTGCATGGGTGGGGATGGCGGCAGCCTTGGCGACCTGACCGGCTTCCTGACCCAGGGTCTCGATGGCACTCATGTCACTGCTCCGTGGCCAGGTCAGCGATCTTGGACAGCAGCACCTCCGGCTCGACCGGCTTGACCAGGTAGTCACGCGCCCCTTGGCGCAGACCCCAGATGCGGTCGCTCTCGGCGTTCTTGCTGGTGCACAGGATCACATGCACGTCCTTCATCGCCGGATCCCGGGCGATGGCACGCGTGGCCTGGAAGCCGCTCTTGCCGGGCATCACCACGTCCATGATGACGATGGAGGGTCGTTCGGCCTGCACCTTCTCCAGCGCTTCATCACCGTTTTCGGCCGTGATCACTTCATAGCCTTCCTTCACCAGCAGCGAGGCCATGAAAAAGCGCTCGGTGGGCGAATCGTCAACGATCAGGATCTTGCGCGCAGTCTGTGCATTCATGCTGTTTCTCCGCCAATCAGTTCGGCATGCCTGCTGCAGCCAGCTCCTGATCGGCGCGACGGCTGTGCGACTGCACGCACTTGAGCAGGCTGTCCTTGGTGAAGGGCTTGGTCAGATACTCTTCAGACCCCACCAGGCGACCGCGCGCACGGTCGAAGAGACCATCCTTGCTGGAGAGCATGATGACCGGGGTGTTCTTGAAACGCGGACTCTTCTTGATCAGCGCACAGGTCTGATACCCGTCCAGTCGCGGCATCAGCACGTCGCAGAAGACGATGTCCGGCCCGTGGTCGGACAGTTTGGCCAGCGCATCGAAACCGTTCTCGGCCAGCACGACCACGCAGCCAGCCTGTTTCAGAAAGATCTCCGCACTCCGGCGAATGGTGTTGCTGTCGTCGATCACCATGACCGTCAGTCCGGCGATGCTTTGGGTGCCGCTCATTTCCTGCCCTCAAGTCCAGTTGATACCGATGTGAGCGCCGCTGCACGCCTTTCGGAAAGCCGGCAAGCCGACTCCCAGGCATTCCCGCATCGGTCACTTCCGCGTATTAAAGGGAAAGATGTCACGCCTCGCCCCCCATCTCCGACGAGCCCGCAACAGTGCCGGACCAATGGTTGACGGGTTGTGGCGCGCCGTGGCACGGACTTCGCCCCATCGGCGGGGCAGAAGACAGGGGCCGGCACGGCCGGCTCCGGTATGATCAGGCGTGCCGGAACGGAGCTGCCTGGCCCGCGATCCGGCCTGCTTTCCTGCGCTGGGTGGGGTGGCGGCCGGAAGGCTGACAAGCCATTTCATGCCCCGTTCGACCCCTGCCGCCGTCATCCTTGCCCACCATCATTCATGGAGACCGCCATGCTTCCCGCCTCTTCCCCCGACCATCCGGAAAGACAGGCTCGCCGCGCCCTCATCCGCGGGGTCTATGCCATCACTGCCGACGAAGGGGACACAACACGTCTTCTTGCCGACGTGGAGGCTGCGCTCTCAGGCGGCATCCGCATCCTGCAGTACCGCAACAAGCATGCCAACAGGGCGCTGAAGCGGCAGCAGCTGGAAGCCCTGAAAGGCGTCTGTGCCCGCCATCAGGCATTGCTGATCGTGAACGATGACTGGCAGCTGGCCGCCGAGCTGGGCATTGATGCCGTGCATCTGGGTGAGGACGACGGCGATATCGAGGAGGCCCGTCGGGCGCTGGGGCCCGGGTCGCTGATCGGTGTGTCGTGCTATGCCAGCGTGGAGCGGGCCCGGGCACTGGCACCAGTGGCCGACTATCTGGCGTTCGGGGCGCTCTTTGCGTCGGGCACCAAGCCGCTGGCGCGCCCTGCCCCGCTGTCGGTCTTTCGGGAGGTGCAGGCGCTGTCTCTGGCGCGCCCGCTGGTGGGCATTGGCGGCATCGATGCCGACAACATCGGTTTGGTGCTGGCTGCCAGGGCCGATGCTGCCGCCGTCATCGGCTCGCTGTTCCGGCAGGGGGATATTCGGGCGGCCGCGCAGCGGCTGGTGGCCGCTGCAGCCCGCCCCTGATCACCAGGGTTTCAGCGGCAGCACGTCCAGCACGCGGCCATCCTTGCGATCCAGCAGCACGGTGGCGTCGCTTTCCTCACCCTTCAGCGGCAGGTAGCCGGCCTCGGTGTCGGAAAGGCCGGCCTTCTTCAGTGCGGCGTCCAGCACGGTCTGGTCATCCGGGTTGAGATCCCGAAGCGCCTTCAGGTCCAGTGCCCGCGCTTTCACGGTTTCCTTCTGGTTTTCCAGCGGTTCGTACCACTGCGGGAAGTGCTGCAGATCACGGCCGCCAAAGGCCGATTCCACCAGCACGTCCTGGCGCAGCTTCTCGTCAGCAGGCGGGTTTGCTGCCGACCATCGGGGACCGAACCAGTCCCGTTGTGCCAGCGGGTTGCTGGCAGCGGCCTGCAGGTCTTCGGCCTGCAGGTCGGCACGCGAGACGGCCTCGAAGCGGTCCTTCACGAAGACGAGATAATGCGGGCGCCCTGCTTCGACGGTGTGCAGGCCATAGCCCAGGGCCAGCAGCTGCACCAGGCCGATCAGCGCCAGGTCCATCGGCAGGCTCTTCTTGCGCCGATCAAAGACCATGAAGGTCATGATGGGGCCCAGGCTCACGTCCACCGCCAGCAGCAGCACCAGGATGGTGCCCACGCCGGCCACGGCCGCCAGCGGTCCGGCGTACCAGTACTGGTAGACGACGAGCAGCACCAGGCTGGCGATGGCCAGCGAGATGCCCAGGTGGCAGCCTGCTGCACGGAATCGTGCCCGCAGGGCATCACCACGCCAGCTGTCCCGCCACGGCAGCTTCTGTGGAGGGGTTGTGGAAGTCGCTGCGGAGCTTGCATGTGCCATGGTCAGCCAGTCCTTCAGGTTGCATCTTGAACACGGCGGGCAAGGCTAATCCCCGGGGTGCAGACGGGCAGCGCCGGGCGGACGGACGGCTATTGGCAGCGGCTGTCGTCCGGAGGCTGGTGCGGTGATGCAACAGAGACGACAGTCAGTCGATGACCAGCACGTCGCCGGTCTGCAGGATGCGGGGCTGGAAGCGCCCGGCCCAGGTCTCGATCTCGCGGGCGATCAGCTCGCGGTCGGAGGGCTTGAGATGCGTGATGTGTATCTGGGGATCGACACACAGCCGGGCCAGCTCTTCGGAAAGCTGGATGGGGTACAGGTGCTTGGCGGTGACGGCCAGGTCACGCTCGCGGTTGGCGAAGGCCGTTTCCAGAATGAGATGGCGCAGGTCCGAAATGCCATTGACGGTGCGCCAGAATTCCTCGGTGGGCAGCGTGTCGCCCGAATAGACGAGGCTGCCGGCCGTGGCCCCGATGTGAAAGCCCACGGCCGGCACGGTGTGGTTGGCCGTGATGGGGCGGATGGTGCGGTTGCCGATCTGCACGGGGTGGCCCACCTGCAGCGGGCTGTAGACCATCCACGGCCGCTCGAAGTGCGGGATCTCGGTGAAGTCGGGCCAGATGACCCAGTTGAAGATGTGGTCCTTCAGCGCCTGGATGGTCTCGGGCAGGGCATGGACAATGATGGGCCGTTCCCGGCTGCTGCCCACGGTGTCGAGCATCAGCGGCAGCGCGCAGATGTGGTCAAGGTGGGAGTGGGTGAGAAAGACGTGGTCGATGCGCCGCATGTCCTCGACGGACAGGTCCTCGACGCCGGTGCCGGCATCGACCAGGATGTCGTGGTCGACGAGGAAGGATGATGTGCGAGCCGGACGCCCCGGCCTGCCCGCCGTTCCCGGCGTGCCACCGAGTCCACCGCTGCAGCCGAGGATATGGAAGCGCATGGATCGCATTAGAGCACTGCCGTGCCCTCCGGCGACACCCTGTTGACATAGCGTCTCGGGCAAAATACACGCACTCTTTCGGTCCTGCCCGGAACGTCTGCTTCACCCAACGACGCCAGCTCGACACGGATCACCTGGCGGGCCGTCATCTCGCCCAGCAGCACCGGCAGGCCGAAGCGCTTGGTGAGCGCTTCCAGCCGGGCAGCCAGGTTCACGGCATCGCCAATGGCGGTGTAGGCACGCCGCAGCTGGGAGCCCATGTCCCCGACACGGGCGGTGCCGGAGTTGATGCCGATGCCGATGACCAGCGGGGGCAGGCCGCGCCGCGCAAAGTCGCGGCTCAGTTCCTCGGCGGCATCCTGCATGGCAATGGCGGCGACGACGGCGTGGTCTTCCTGCTCCAGGTCATCGACCGGCGCGCCCCAGAAGGCCATGATGGCATCGCCCATGTACTTGTCGACGGTACCCTGATGCTGGTGGATGACTTCAGTCATCCGGGTCAGGAAGGTGTTCAGGTATTCCCGCAGCACCTGCGGGTCCATCGATTCGGCAATGCGCGTGAAGCCGCGGATATCGGCAAACAGGATGGTGAGCCGCTTGTTCTGGCTCTCCATGGGATAGGCCGCGGGCTCGCGGGCCATGCGCTGCACCAGCTTGGGCGAGACGTACTGGCCAAAGAGGGCCACGACGGCCTGGCGGGCCTTGCTCTCGATGAAATGGCCAGTGGCCAGGTTGAGGATGGCAATCAGCACGACGGCCATCATGGGCGCAGCCACCGGGGTGATCCAGTCCAGCACACCGAACATCAGGGCGTTGGCAGACTGCAGCACCAGCAACAGCGCAGCGGCCAGCAGCACGATGCCGGCCGCCCCCAGCCGGGGCATGACGAGTGCGGCGGCCCCGGCCACCAGCAGGGTGATGAGGGAAACCGTCAGCTCGGCATGCCAGGGCACGTAAGGCATGTGTCCGGCCAGAGCACCAGCGATGAGCGTGGCCTGCACTTCCACGCCCGGCGTGTCGATGCTGACCGGCGTGGTGTGCCGGTCACCGATGCCGGGGGCCGAGGCGCCCACCAGCACGATGCGGTCCCGAAAACGCGCCGGGTCCACCCTGCCCTCGATGACATCGGTGGCGGAGATGTACTCGAAGCGCCCGGCCTGCGGGCCGGCCTGACCGGCGAAGGGGACGCGCGCCGTCAGGTCGCGCGCCAGCGGCAGCCGGGTCTGGGCATCCAGCGACAGCAGCTGCCCGTCCAGGGCGATGGGCGGGTTGTCGCCGTAGACGCGCAGCATGGCCAGTGCCAGCGATTCGTAGACCTGACCATTGAAGAGCGTGAGCACCGGGACGGAACGGACCACGCCGTCGTCGTCGAGCTGGGCGTTGTAGAAACCGCTGCTGCGCGCGGCGTCGCTGAGGCGCTCCTGGCTGGCGCCAAAGCCATCCCACTGGGGCAGCAACCAGCCATCGAAGACATCCCCTTCAAAGACCGAGGACGGCAGGCGGCCGATGCGGCGGGCACCGGCCTGACGGGAGAAGTAGTAGCCCAGCACCACCGGCCGGCTGCGGATGGCCTCGGCCAGCGACAGATCCCCGGCCGGCTCGGGCTCGGCAAACACAATGTCGAAGCCCAGCACGCGGGCCCGCCCTTCATCGACGATGCGCTCGACCAGCCTGGCCAGCGTCCGGCGCGGCCAGGTCCAGCGCCCCTGCTCCTGCAGGCTCTTCTCGTCGATGTCGACGATGAGCACCCGGGGTTCGAATTCCGGTGGCTGCCAGCGCAGCCGGTGATCCTGGTTCAGTCGGTCGAAGGTCTGCACGGCCGGCATGGGCACATGGCCCAGCAGCACCAGGATGGCCAGTGCCGTGATGGCCAGCCCCCCGACGGAGGCCCACAGCCGGAACGAGCGCAACAGCGCATGCACCGACTGCAGCAGGCGGTTCATCGCGGTGGCCCCGACGGAGGCTGGCTGCCTGCCGGGGACTGGCTGAACTGGATGATGGTGCCGCTCAGCTCGATCAGATCATGGTTGCGCAAGGGGTGCGCCCCCAGGCCGATCGATTCGCCGTTGACCATCGGATAGGCGCTGCCCTCGACGTGCGTCAGGAAGAAGTTGCCGTTGCGGTTGGTGACGACCGCCACCTGTCCGCAGCCATTGCGGATGCTGACAATGGGGCGGTCGATGATCAGAAGCCGCCCGGCGTCATGCCCGCCCAGAAAGCGCAGCGAGACGCCCTGGAAGTCGGCGGGACGATCCAGCGCCGGCCGGGCCCTGGGCATGGGCGGCGGCGCATGGGGCAGCATGGCGGGCGGCAACGCGGCCTGCCCCTGCATCGGCGTGGGCGGCAGGCGCGGGGCGCGGTTGAAGCCTTCGATGAAGCCGGCCGGGCCACCCTCTTCCGGTGCGGGCGGCAACGGGGAGGAAAAGATGCCTGGTTGTTGCGAGACTGATTGTTGCGAGGCTGGTTGTTGCGAGCCCCCGGACAAGGGTGGCAGTCTGCCCGGCACCCGGGGCGGTTCCGAGGGAGTACCACTCAGCGAGGATGTGCCGCCCCGCCGTGAGTCCGGAGTGCCAGACGGCGGCAAGGACGACGGATCGACCGGCGGCAGGGAGGCCGAGGGGTTGGGCGCCCCCGGCGTCTGGAAAAGTGGAAAGTCCGGCGCCAGCCTGTCCAGCAGGAAGGCCGTATCGCCCATGGAAAGCAGCGGGAATGTGTCGGAAACGGAAGCGTCCCGAGACGAGGCGTCGTGTCCTGACGCATCGGGGGGCTGGGCGCTGCCGGACGGCGCGCCCTGTTCATGGGCATCCGTTGGGCCGATGGTTCCGGCACGTCGATAGACGAGGCGATAGATGCCGATGTCGATGCTGTCGCCGTCGTTGAGCAATGCGCGCGCCACGGGGGCGCCGTTGACCAGGGTGCCATTGCGGCTGCCCAGATCCTGGATCACCACATCCTGCTGGCCGGCCATCAGCACGGCGTGCTCGCCGGAGACGGTCAGGTCATCGAGCACCAGGGTATTGGTGGCACGCCGGCCAATGACCGTGCGTGTCTGTGTCAGCCAATAGGTGCGCAGCGGCTGGCCGGCTGCCGACAGCACGAGCTGCCCGTACCTGCTGCCTTGCTGCTGCATTTCCCCGTCCTGGTGATCGGCGCCCATCTGCATCCCCTGACCCCGGGAGCCTGGGCAGAAAAGACCGTCGACGCTCCCGGCAGCGACTGTAGCCGCCGGGAGGCGGAAGGGGAAAGGGTGCCGGCGCCAACGGCCGGCACCATGGGCCCGACGGCGGGCCTCAGAGCACCTTCTTCAGCAGGCGCCCCATTTCGGACGGGTCGCGGGTCGTGCGGATGCCACAGGCTTCCATCACTTCCAGCTTGGCGTCGGCCGTGTCGGCACCACCGGAGATGAGCGCACCGGCGTGGCCCATGCGCTTGCCCGGAGGCGCGGTGACGCCAGCGATGAAGCCGACCACCGGTTTCTTCATGTTGTCCTTGGCCCAGCGCGCGGCGTTCACTTCGTCCGGTCCGCCGATCTCGCCGATCATGATGACGGCGTCGGTGTCGGGATCGTCGTTGAACATCTGCAGCACGTCGATGTGCTTCAGGCCGTTGATGGGGTCGCCCCCGATGCCGACGGCGGTGGACTGGCCCAGGCCCAGGTCGGTGACCTGCGCAACGGCTTCATAGGTCAGTGTGCCGGAACGCGACACGATGCCGATGCGGCCCTTGCGGTGGATGTGACCCGGCATGATGCCGATCTTCAGCTCGTCAGGCGTGATGACGCCCGGGCAGTTGGGGCCCAACAGCAGCGTCTTCTTGTTGGCCTTGCGCATCTTGTCACGCACGACCAGCATGTCACGCACGGGGATGCCCTCGGTGATGCAGATGACCAGATCCAGGTCGGCGTCGACCGCTTCCCAGATGGCATCGGCAGCGCCTGCCGGCGGCACATAGATGACGGAGACGGTGGCACCGGTCTCGGCCTTGGCTTCCTTCACCGAGCCGTAGATGGGAATGCCCTCGAAATCCTCGCCGGCACGCTTGGGATTGACGCCTGCCACGAAGCAGTTCTTGCCATTGGCATAGTCCCGGCACATGCGCGTATGGAACTGGCCGGTCTTGCCGGTGATGCCCTGGGTGATGACCTTGGTGTCCTTGTTGATCAGAATCGACATTGCGATTGTCCTCGAAGTTCAGGGCTGTTGTTATTTACCGGCTGCAGCGGCAACCACCTGGCGCGCGGCGTCGGCCATCGTGTCTGCCGCGATGATCGGCAGGCCGGAGTCGGCCAGCATCTGCTTGCCCAGCTCTTCATTGGTGCCCTTCATGCGCACCACCAGCGGCACGCTCAGATTGACGGCCTTGCTGGCAGCGATGACGCCGGCTGCGATGGTGTCGCAACGCATGATGCCGCCGAAGATGTTGACCAGGATGGCCTTGACACCCTTGTTCTTCAGCATCAGCTTGAAGGCCTCGGTGACCTTTTCTGCCGTGGCGCCACCGCCCACGTCCAGGAAGTTGGCCGGCGAGCCGCCGAACAGCTTGATGGTGTCCATGGTGGCCATGGCCAGACCGGCACCGTTGACCAGGCAGCCGATGTTGCCGTCGAGCTGGATGTAGGCCAGATCGAACTTCGAGGCTTCCACCTCGGCCGGGTCTTCCTCGTCCAGGTCGCGCATCTCGACGATGTCGGCGTGGCGGAACAGGGCGTTGGAATCAAAATTGAGCTTGGCGTCGAGCGCGATGACATCACCCGAACCGGTGAGGATCAGCGGGTTGATCTCGGCCAGCGAGGCATCGGTCTCGAAGAAGGCCTTGTACAGACCCTGCAGTACCTGACGGGCCTTGGGCAGGCTGGCGGCCGGGATGCCGATGCGGGTGGCCAGATCATCGGCCTCGGCGTCGGTGAGGCCCTGGGCCACGTCGCAGAAGACCTTGTGGATTTTCTCGGGCGTCTTGGCAGCCACTTCCTCGATGTCCATGCCGCCTTCGCTGGAGGCCATGACGCAGATCTTCTGGGATTGGCGGTCGATGACGATACCGACGTAGAGTTCTTTCTTGATGTCGGCGCCTTCCTCGATCAGCAGCCGGCGGACCTTCTGTCCTTCCGGGCCGGTCTGGTGGGTGACCAGCTGCATGCCGAGGATGGAAGTGGCGTGCTGACGAACTTCATCCAGCGAACGGGCCAGCTTGACGCCGCCGCCCTTGCCGCGGCCACCGGCGTGGATCTGGGCCTTGACGACCCAGACGGGGCCGCCCAGCTGCTCGGCCGCCTTGACCGCTTCTTCGACATTGAAGCATGGAATACCCCGGGGCACCGTTACACCATAGCGCTTCAGGATTTCTTTGCCTTGATACTCGTGGATTTTCATGGTGATCTCGGTTGGGTCACATATGCCGCGTTGATGCTATCACAGCGGTCATGACGATTAACCCGGAGAAAACGCGCCACGTGGCCCGTCGCACCATGAATAAGGGAATACCCGGATATAAGGGAATGTCCGAATATGAATTCGGTGCGTCTCAGAAGCCGGCATCGAATGCCGATGAATCTTCATCCTCGTCGGGCGCATCGACGATGCGGGGCACGACGGCAGACACGATGCCCGGTGCAAACCCCCGCCCCACCAGGAAGCGATATTGCCGGGCCTTTTCCTTCAGGCTGGTGGGGGGCTTTCCGAAACGACGCTGCCAGACGGCCTGGGCACGGCTCTTCTCGTCCTCGGCCAGCGGCTGCAGCACGTTGGAAATGAGGTTTTCATCCAGCCCCTTGCGCTGCAGGTCCTGCGACAGGCGGGCGCGACCAAAACGCTCTGCCCCGTTTCGCACCAGGGATTCGGCCATGCGACGATCGGACAGCAGCTTCATGCCCTCCAGTTCGTCCAGAACCGATTCGACCAGTTCAGGTGACGGAGCACGCGGCGCCGGGCTGCCACCCTCAGCACCGTCGAACGAGGCAGCACCGCCCCGGGCACCGAATGGGCGGTCGAACGAATCGTCAGGCGCCGGTGAGCCTTCGTAGTCACCCGGGCCCCCTGCCCTGCCGCCAGCACGCCGGCGACGGCGAACAGGCGGGGGTGTGAGCAGCTTGCGCGTGAGTTCGGCCCGGCTGTGCTCACGCCGGGCCAGCAGGGTAATGGCCCGCCGCTTGAGTGCGCTGCGCTGGGCCGACTCGGATTCGTCGGCCCGCACCAGCGCCTGAAGATCACGAAAGCTCATGCTGCCCCGCCTGCTTCACGGCCTCACTCGGCGTCCTTGTCCTTGGCGACGCGCGGACGACGCCCTTCGGCGGCGGGCTCGGCACCCTCGGCATCGACGACAGGTTGCGGCGCCTCACCACGGGTGGAGACACCGACAGCCTCGCGGATGCGGTTCTCGATCTCCAGCGCCAGCTCGGGTTTCTCGCGCAGATATTCGCGGGCGTTGTCCTTGCCCTGACCGATGCGTTCGCCGTTGTAGCTGTACCAGGCGCCGCTCTTTTCCACGAAGCCATGGGTGACGCCCAGGTCGAGGATCTCACCCTCACGCGAGGTGCCCTCGCCGTAGAGGATGTCGAACTCGGCGCTCTTGAACGGGGGCGAGACCTTGTTCTTGACGACCTTGACGCGGGTTTCGTTGCCGATGATCTCGTCGCCCTTCTTGATGGAACCGGTACGGCGAATGTCCAGACGCACGGAGGCGTAGAACTTGAGTGCATTGCCGCCGGTGGTGGTCTCGGGGTTGCCGAACATGACGCCGATCTTCATCCGGATCTGGTTGATGAAGATGACCAGCGTGTTGGTGCGCTGGATGGAGCCGGTGAGCTTGCGCAGCGCCTGGCTCATCAGACGGGCCTGCAGACCGGGCAGCGCGTCGCCCATGTCACCCTCGATTTCGGCGCGCGGCGTGAGCGCAGCCACCGAGTCGACCACGACCAGATCGACCGAACCGGAACGGACCAGGGCATCGCAGATTTCCAGAGCCTGCTCGCCGGTGTCCGGCTGGGAAATGAGCAGTTCAGGCAGGCGTACGCCCAGCTTGGCGGCGTACTGCACGTCGAGTGCGTGCTCGGCATCGATGAAGGCGCAGGTTCCACCCAGCTTCTGCATCTCGGCAATGACCTGCAGCGTGAGAGTGGTCTTGCCTGAAGACTCCGGCCCGTAGATCTCGACGACGCGGCCACGCGGCAGGCCGCCAACGCCCAGTGCGATGTCCAGCCCCAGCGAACCGGTGGAGACCACTTCGATGTCCGGGGCGACTTCGCCGTCGGCCATGCGCATGACCGAACCCTTGCCGAACTGCTTTTCGATTTGTGCCAGAGCGGCAGCCAGTGCCTTGGCCTTCTCTGCGCGTGCCTTGTCGTCCATGACGGATGTCCTGTGAGGAGATTGAAGCAGCCCCGATTATGACACCAGACCACTGTACATACAATCAGTCTTCTGGTCTCGGCCGGATGATGGTAGCCATCAGGTGAGCGAATCGGCCGGATGGATGATGTCCGCGCAACAAGGGACTTGAGAAGGCCACGGCAAAGCGGCCTTTTCAGACGCTCACAGCAGGGCTTCGGCCGATTCAGGCAGGATCTGGCCGCCGTCAATGATGATGGTCTGTCCCGTGATGTAGGCCGCTTCGCGGCTGGCCAGGAAGCAGGCGGCGTAGCCGATGTCCTGCGGGGTGCCCAGGGTGTGCGTCGGCACGGCGGCGCGCATCTGGTTCAGGTATTCCTCGCCCTGGGCAATCAGGCCTTCACTGAGCACGTTGCCCGGCATGACGGCGTTGATGGTGATGCCGAATCGCGCATATTCAAGCGCGACGCTGCGCATGAAGCCGAGCTGCCCGGCCTTGCTGGCGCCGTAGTGGCTCCAGCCCGGGAAGCCGGTGACGGGCCCGGTGATGGAGGACGTGATGACGATGCGGCCATAGCCGCGCGGCTGCATGGCAGCCAGTGCAGCCTGCACCATCAGGAAGGTGCCCTTGAGGTTGATGCCGTGCGTCTGGTCCCAGTCCGCCTCGGTCATGTCGGCCAGTTTCTTCTGCGGGAAGATGCCGGTATTGGAGCAAAGGATGTCGAGTGCGCCGAAACGTTCGACGACGGCTGCCACGGCATCCTGGCAGCTTTGCTGCACGCGGACATCGGTGTGCTGGTAATGGGCGCCCAGCTCCTTGGCCGTTGCCTGACCCTGCTCACGGTCGATGTCGGCAATGACGACATTGGCCCCCGCCTGCCTCAGCACGGAAACAATGCCCTTGCCGATACCCTTCGCACCACCGGTGACAAGCGCGGTCTGTCCTTGCAGGGAAAAAAGTGAAGCGGTCATGATTGTCTCCCGATGCGCAGGTAAGTCAGACCACGACAGGCTGCTGGTCCTGCGCCTGGTCCAGCAACTGCAGGGCACGCCGCAGGGCGTGGATGGCGGTCTGACGACGAATGTCGGCCCGGTCACCGGAGAAGTGCCGTGTTTCGGTCAGCACCAGCGGTTCGGGCGTGCCGGGCGGCCAGCGCAGCGCCCAGCCAAAGCAGACGGTACCGACGGGTTTTTCAGCCGTGCCACCGTCCGGACCGGCAATGCCGCTGACGGCCATCGACAGCAGGGCATCGCTGCTGCGCAGTGCGCCCAGCGCCATCTGGCTGGCCACCGAGGTGCTGACAGCGCCTTCTGTTTCCAGCGTGGCGGCATTCACGCCCAGCATTTCGATCTTGGCCTGGTTGGCGTAGGTGACGTAACCCCGGCTGAACCAGGCGCTGGAGCCGGCGGTCTCGGTCAGGGCCGCGGCAATCAGGCCGCCGGTGCAGGATTCTGCCGTGGTGATCAGCCCTGCCCCAAGTGTCGCCACGCGCTGGCCCAGCAGGCGTGCCCAGGCAACCAGGTCGCCCTGCGGGTCGGGGTGCTCGTTCTGTCGATCAACATCTTTCATCGCGTCCTCCCCTTTCTCCATCCGCATATCCGGTTGCACCGGACATGCCGCTTGTGAACCTGCTGCCTGCTGCCTGCTGCCTGCTGCCTGCTGCCTGCTGCCAGTCTATGGTGACACCTCACATCAGGGCGAGACACCCCCCTGGAGCACAGGCTGCTCTGCTTCCCCGAAAGCCGAAAAATCCGGCTCCCGGAAAGCCCGCCATCAGCCAAACAGCCGGGTCCAGACCGCCATGACGATGAGGGTGTAGGCAGCGGCCAGCAGATCGTCCAGCAATACACCGGTGGCATTCTGCCACTGGCTGTCGATGGTGCGGATGGGCGCCGGCTTGGTGATGTCGAAGAGGCGGAACAGCAGGAAACCCACCAACTGGTCGGAGAAGTCCTGCGGGATGACCCACAGCACCAGCCAGAAGGCCACGATCTCGTCCCAGACGATGGCGCTATGGTCATGCACGCCCACGTCGCGGCCGGTACGTTCGATGGCCCAGTGCCCCACCACCAGGCTCAGGGCAATGAGCACGCCCATGCCGGTATCACCCAGCAGCGGCGCCAGGATGGCGAAGGCGACCCACGCGAACAGTGTGCCCATGGTGCCGGGCACGACGTTGCTGAGGCCGCTGCCCAGGCCAAAGGCGATCCACCGCGACAGGCGCGGCTTCATGAATTCAAAGGTCGGCCGGATCCGGCCGAAGGTTCCGTCGGCGCGGACCAGATCGGTCACGTCCTCTACCTTGTTGTCATTCATGTCGAGAAATGGTCATGTCCACGAGCTGCCAGTGGCCGGGACTGGCCTTTGGCGTCAACCAGAAGCATAGCGCTTTCAGCCACGATCCTTCCGATCATGCGGGCATCAGGCCAGCATTGCAAGATGGTATCGGTCTGCGCTGTCGGTGCGGTGAACAGCAGCTCGTAATCATCACCACCATGCAGGGCAAGCTGCAGGGCCTCATCATGTGCCACGCCGCTTTCACGCAGCACCGGGTCCAGCGGCAGGCGGTCTTCCCACAGCTCGGCCCCCAGGGACAGGCCCTGTCGGCGGCCCGAAGCGGTCAGCAGATGCCCCAGATCCCCGGCCAAGCCGTCAGAGATGTCCATGGCGGCACTGGCGACGCCGGCAAGTCCCAGGCCCGCGGCCAGCCGAGGCTCGGGCCAGTCCAGGCGACGGGCTGCAGCGTCGGGTACGGGCTGCCCCTGGCTGCGCCGTGCCACGGCCAGAGCCGCGGCCCCCAGCGGGCCGCTCACCCAGATGGCATCGCCCACGCGGGCTCCGTCGCGACGCAGGGCATGCGTGGCAGGCACCTGCCCCAGGACGGTGATGGAGATGTTGAGCGGGCCGCGAGTGGTGTCGCCCCCGATCAATGGGCAGGCTGCCCGGGTGGCCAGCCTGAACAGGCCATCCGCAAAGCCCTGAAGCCAGGCGGCATCGGCCGTCGGCAGCGCCAGCGCCAGCGTGAAGCCGACGGGTCGCGCACCCATGGCAGCCAGGTCCGACAGATTGACGGCCAAGGCCTTGTGGCCGATGGCTGCGGGGTCGGTACCCTCGAAGAAATGACGCCCCGCCACCAGCATGTCGGTGGAAATGGCCAGTTGCTGGCCAGGGGGCACGGGATCGAGCAGCGCGCAGTCGTCACCGATGCCCAGCTTCACCAGGCTCTCGGCCGCCGGGCCTGTCGAGGCAGGCAACGGCAGCAGGGACTGCGGGTGTCCGGCAGGCAACGGCGCCGGCTGGCGCTCGAAGTACTGCCGGATCAGTGCGAACTCGTTCATTCAGCCGGCCGGCCGCACCTCATGGGGTCGCACGGAAGGCGCGATGCGGTCCAGCACGCCGTTGACGTACTTGTAGCCGTCGGTGCCGCCGAAGTTCTTGGCCAGCTCCACTGCCTCGTTGATGACCACGCGGTAGGGGATCTCCTGCAGGTCCTTCAGTTCGAAGGTGGCCTGCATCAGGATGGCCCGTTCGACGGGGCTGAGCAGGTTGAGCGGCCGGTCCAGGCTGGGCAGCAGGATGGCCTCCAGGGCGCTGGCCTGGCTGATGGTCCCCTTGAGCAGGGTGTCGAAGTGGCTGCGATCGGCCTTGTCGAAACCGGGGCTGGTCTCGATGTGGGCCTGGATGGCACCGATGTCCTCAGCCGACAGCAGCCACTGGTAGATGCCCTGCATGGCGAATTCCCGCGAGCGCCGCCGCGCGCTGCGTGTGCGATTTCCTGCGGCGGCGGCCGGAGAACGTCCCTGCATGCTGCTCACTCCTCGTCGTCGCCGTCGTCACCGTGCAGTGCGTCCAGCGACTCGCCCAGGCGAACCATCTCGACCGCCACCCTGGCAGCCTCGGCACCTTTCTCGGCGGTGCGCTGACGGGCCTGCTCTTCGTTGTAGGTGGTGAGGATGGCGTTGGCCACGGGGATGCCCAGCTCCAGGCTCACGCGGCTCACGCCGGCGGCGCTCTCGTTGCAGACAACCTCGAAGTGGTAGGTCTCACCCTTGATGATGGTGCCGATGGCGATCAGGGCGTCGTATTCACCCGAGTTGCCCAGCTGCAGCAGCACCAGCGGCACTTCCAGGGCGCCCGGCACGCTGCAGACCAGGATGTCGCTTTCAGCCACGCCCAGCTTCTTCAGCTCGGCCAGGCAGGCTTCCAGCGATTCCTTGCCGAATTCCTCGTTGAAGCGCGCCTGCACGATGCCGATGCGCAGGCCCTGACCGTTTTCCGATCCCTTGATTTGATCGACGCTCATGTGTCTTTCTCCGCTGTATGCGTTGGTCTATGTCAGTTTGATCCGGCTGGACGGCCGTCGGCGTCCGCTTCCAGATAGCCGGTCACTTCCAGGTTGAAGCCCGCCATGCTCGGCATCCGGCGCTCGCGTGTCAACAGTTTCATGCGCCCCACCCCCAGGTCCCGCAGGATCTGGGCGCCGATGCCGTAACTGCGCAACGTGCGCGAGTCATTGGCGCTGCCGGCGCGGCCGGCACCCGGCTCGGGATTGGCCCATTGCTCGATCTGGTCGGTGACCGTCTCGGCATCGGGGGCACAGTTGAGCATCAGCAGCACGCCGTTGCCGTGGGACTGGATGGCCTGAAGCGCCGGATCCAGCGGCCAGGCATGGCGGCTGGCCACGCCCAGCAGATCCAGCGGCGAGAGCGGCTCGTGCACGCGCACCCAGGCTTCGTGGTCGGGCTGCGGCTTGCCCACGACCAGCGCCAGATGCGGCTGGCCCACGGTTTTGTCGCGGTAGGCGATCAGGTCCAGCTCACCCACCACGGTCTGCACCTTGTGCTGGCCGATGCGCTCGATCATCGATTCATGGGCGCTGCGATAGGCGATCAGGTCGGCAATGGTGCCGATCTTCAGGCCATGCTCGCGGGCGAACTCGATCAGGTCCGGCAGGCGCGCCATGGTGCCGTCTTCCTTCATGATCTCGCAGATCACGGCGGAAGGCGTGAGGCCCGTCAGTGCCCCCAGGTCGCAGCCGGCTTCGGTATGGCCAGCACGTGTCAGCACGCCACCGGGGCGCGCCATGACGGGGAAGACGTGGCCAGGCTGCACGATGTCGGAGGGCTTGGCGTCCGCGGCCACGGCGGCCTGGATGGTGCGCGCCCGGTCGGCCGCCGAGATGCCGGTGGTCACGCCTTCAGCCGCCTCGATGGACATCGTGAAGTTGGTGCTCATCTTGGTGCCGTTGACGGCCGTCATCAGCGGCAGCCGCAGCCGGCGGCAACGCTCTTCGGTCAGCGTCAGACAGACCAGGCCCCGCGCATGGCGGGCCATGAAGTTGATCGCCTCGGGCGTGACGAAGTCGGCCGCGATCAGCAGGTCGCCTTCGTTCTCGCGGTCCTCGTCATCGATCAGGATGACCATCTTGCCCGCACGGAAGTCCGCCAGGATCTCGGCGGTGCTTGCCACGGACGACAGCATCTCGTTCTTGGTCACGTGTATCTCCTGCGCGTGTGCGCTTTTTTCCTCAATTCTGTGCGGGCAGCTTGCCAGCCACCTCCTGCATCCGTGCCAGGTAGCGGGCCACCGTGTCGATTTCCAGGTTGACCAGTCTGCCGGGGGCCTGGTGCTTGAGCGTGGTCTGCGCCACCGTGTGCGGGATCAGGTTGATCTGGAAGGCGCAGCACCACGGTTCCGACTCGGCATGTGCGCCACCGTGGGCGCCGGTCGCCGTGCCCGGGGCACCCGCCGAGGCAACCGAGGGGCCGCGCCCGGCCAGCACGGCGCGGGCCGCCTCCGGCCAGGCCGGGTCCGCAGCCTTGGCCAGCGGCAGGTCTTCCACGTGGTTGACGGTCAGGCTGACACCATCGACGGTGATGGATCCCTTGTAGACGAGAAAACCGGCCAGGGCCTGCGGCGCCAGGATCTCCAGCAGGTGGCTCTCGCCCACCGGCTCGAAGCGGCGCACCACCCCCAGACCATCCACGTGCCCCGACACCAGGTGGCCCCCCACCCGGTCCGACAGGCGCATGGCCTTCTCCAGATTGACCGGCCCCTTGCCGGCCAGGCCGGTGGTGCGGCGCAGGCTCTCGGCCGACACATCCACGGCAAAGCCGTCGGCCGTCTTTTCGACCACCGTCATGCAGGCGCCCTGGATGGCAATGGAGTCACCGATGGCAACATCCGACATGTCCAGCTCTCCGGCGGCGACATCCAGCCTGACGCCATCCTCTCCCAGCGGGGATACCTGGCGGATGCTGCCGATGGCGGCGACGATACCTGTGAACATGGTCTGCTTCCTGCGCTTGGAAAGGGAAGGCCGACGGACATCATCCGCAGCCTGAATAAGAGGATGATAAAGAGAAAAGCGTCGCCGCGCCCTGCCCCGGGATCAATATCCTTGCTGCGGTGACGGTGCATCATGCACCGAAGATGTATCATGAAGCACGGACTGCCCCATTTGCGCCGGACGAGGCAGGTGATTCGTCCTGGGCCTCGGTCAGCACCCGAAGGCGCAGACGCAGATCATCACCCACCGGCGTGGCCTCCCGCCACGCCAGCCGGATGCGATCATCCAGGCCCGGCACGGCCGGCAGCGCAAAGGCAGGCAGCCCCTGCCCCAGCAACGCGGGCGCCACATACAGCAGCAGCTCGTCCACACAGCCGGCCTGGATCAGCGCCGCATTCAGCCCCGCACCGGCCTCCACGTGCACCTCGTTGAAGCCAGCCTCGCCCATGGCGCGCATGAGCGCCGGCAGATCAACATGCCGACCATCCGCCGCCGGCAGGTACAGCAGCCGCACGCCACGATCCAGCAGCCGCTGGCGGTGACCATCGTCAGGCCAATCGGGCGGCATGGCATGAGCCACCCAGGTCTCGCCCGGGCCGAAGATGGCGGCGTGCTCGCTGACCTGCAGCCGGGCATCCACCAGCACGCGCACCGGCTGGCGCTCTGTCGCCACGTGGCGCACCGTCAGCGCGGGATTGTCGGCCTGCACGGTGCCGCTGCCCGTGAGGATGGCGCTAGCCCGCGCCCGCCAAGCATGGCCATCGGTGCGCGCTGCCTCCCCCGTGATCCACTGGCTTTCGCCATCCGGCAAGGCGATGAAGCCATCCAGCGAGGTGGCCGCCTTCAGGCGTACCCAGGGCCTGCCCCTCTGCATCCGCGAGATGAACCCCTCGTTCAGTGCCCGGGCCTCTTCTTCCAGCAGCCCGCAGCGAACATCAATGCCTGCTGCCCGCAGCCGGCCCAGCCCCTGCCCGTTGACCAGCGGGTTGGGGTCTTCCATGGCTGCCACCACGCGCGCCACCCCGGCCTCGACCAGACGGTCGGCACAGGGCCCGGTCCGTCCGTGATGGGAACAGGGTTCGAGCGTGACATAGGCCGTCGCGCCACGCGCCCGCTCGCCGGCCTGCTGCAGCGCCAGCACTTCGGCATGGGGCTCGCCGGCCCGCCGATGCCAGCCTTCGCCCACCACCTCGCCATCCCGCACGATGACGCAGCCCACACGCGGATTGGGCATGGTGGTATTGACGCCCTGCCAGGCCAGGTCGATGGCCCGCTGCATGGCCCGGCGATCGTCTTCGGTGTACATGTCAGTTTTTCTTCCTGACCGAGGCCTCCGACAGGCCCGAGGCGTCATTCCGGGGCGTGTCGTCATCGGCCAGCGTCGGGTCGGCAGCCTGTGCCTGTCCGGCGGACTCCTGCCGGCCCCCGATCTCCTGGATGGCGTCGGCAAAGGCCTCGATGTCCTCGAACTGTCGATAGACCGAGGCAAAGCGGATGTAGGCCACCGTGTCCAGCTCGCGCAGCACGCCCATCACCTGCTCGCCGATGGACTGACTGGGAATCTCGCGCACGCCCAGCTTGAAGAGCCGGGTCTCGACCTGATCCAGCGCATTTTCCAGCGCCTCATCCGACACCGGGCGCTTGCGGAGCGCCAGCCGCATCGAATACTCCAGCTTGGAGCGCTCGTAGGGCACGCGCCGACCGTCACTCTTGATGACATCGGGCATCGACAGCTCGACGCGCTCATAGGTCGTGAAGCGCCGGTCGCAGGCCGTGCAGCGGCGGCGGCGGCGGATGCGATCGCCGCCGTCGAGCACCCGGGTTTCCATCACCTGGGTGTCGGTATGGTTACAGAATGGGCAATGCATGCGGCCTCATCCCCATTCGGTCAGCGCATCTCAGCCATAGACCGGGAAACGCGCCGTCAGCTCATCCACTCGCTCGCGGACGGCGGCCAGGTGTGCCTCGTCGTTCGGCTTGTCCAGCACGTCGGAAATCAGCTCGCCCACCAGGCGTGCTTCCTGCGTGCCGAAGCCGCGCGTGGTCATGGCCGGCGAACCGACACGGATGCCGCTGGTGACGAAGGGCTTCTCGGGGTCGTTCGGGATGGCGTTCTTGTTGACCGTGATGTGCGCCCGGCCCAGAGCGGCCTCGGCGTCCTTGCCGGTGATGCCGCGCGAACGCAGATCCACCAGCATCACGTGCGATTCGGTCCGCCCCGACACGATGCGGAAGCCCTTCTCCACCAGCGTCTCGGCCAGCGCCTTCGCATTGGCCACCACCTGCTGCTGGTAGGTCTTGAAGGCGGGCTCCAGCGCTTCCTTGAAGGCCACGGCCTTGCCGGCGATGACGTGCATCAGCGGGCCGCCCTGCAGGCCGGGGAAGATGGCGGAGTTGATGGCCTTCTCGTGCTCGGGCTTCATCAGGATGAAGCCGCCACGCGGGCCGCGCAGGCTCTTGTGCGTGGTAGAGGTGACCACGTCGGCGTGCGGCACCGGGTTGGGGTACACGCCACCGGCGATCAGGCCGGCGTAGTGCGCCATGTCCACCATGAAGATGGCGCCCACGTCCTTGGCCACCCGGGCAAAGCGCGCCCAGTCGATGACCAGCGAATAGGCCGAGGCGCCGGCAATGATGATGCGCGGCTTGTGCTCGTGCGCCAGACGCTCCATCTGGTCGTAGTCGATCTCTTCCTTCTCGTTCAGGCCGTAGGACACCACGTTGAACCAGCGGCCCGACATGTTGACCGGCGAGCCGTGCGTGAGGTGACCGCCCATGGCCAGCGACATGCCCAGGATGGTGTCACCCGGCTTGGCCAGCCCCAGGAACACGGCCTGGTTGGCCTGCGAGCCCGAATTGGGCTGCACGTTGGCGGCCTCGGCCCCGAAGAGCTGCTTCACGCGGTCCAGCGCCAGCTGCTCGGCCACGTCCACGCACTCGCAGCCACCGTAGTAGCGCTTGCCGGGATAGCCCTCGGCATACTTGTTGGTGAGCTGGCTGCCCTGGGCTTCCATCACCGCCGGGCTGGTGTAGTTCTCCGACGCGATCAGCTCGATGTGAGCCTCCTGGCGGCGGTTCTCGTTGCGGATGGCATCCCAGAGGGCGGGATCGACCTGGGCAAGCGTCTGTTTGCGATCAAACATGTGATGCACTCCGAGGCTGCAGGGCAGCCAGACAGTTATGAGAAGAACCCTGCCCAGGCGGACGGCAGGCGACGAAGGAACCCGACCGCTTCCCGGTAGTACTCTACCCGATCGCCAGTCACGGCCGGACCAATGAGTTTAGCCAAAGCCGTCAGCCCACGCCAGCGAGGCCCGGCTCAGCCCCCGCGCGTTCAGAAAAACCTCAGCCGATCCGGCCCAGCAGCGCCGCCGGCCGCTGCCGCGGGTCGATCTCGTCCCGACTGGCCACCAGATGCGCAATGTCCGCCCATTGCAGGATCTCCCAGCGCCCGGCCTGCCAGCGCAGCTGGCAGATGCAGGCGTTGTGGATGGGGAAGTCGCGCGGCTCAGAAACGGGCTTGCCCGTCACCAGCCGGTAGATCGCGTCCAGCACGCCGCCATGGCTCACCACAACCACGCGCTGGCCGCGATAGCGCTGCACCAGCCCGGCCAGTGCCGCCTCGATGCGCGCACGCACCTGCATCAGGCTCTCGCCCCCCTGCAGGTCCAGATCCGGATCCCGCGCCTCGATCCGCCGATAGGTTTCGGGATCCTCCCGCTGGATGTCGGCATAGACCCAGCCCTGGAAGCGCCCGAAATGCCGCTCGCGCCAGACGGTCTCCGGCACCACCGGCACGCCGGTCACGGCGCCGATTTCCGCCGCTGTCTGGCTGGCACGCAGCAGGTCGCTGCAATGGATAGCATCCACCATGCCGGGTGCAAAGCGCGCCGCGGCTGCCTTCGCCTGCTGCACACCCACCGCGTTGAGCGGCTCGTCCAGCTGCCCCTGGATGCGCCGCACCATGTTCCAGTCGGTCTCGCCGTGCCGCACCAGCACAAGGCGCACGCCGTCGGGCAGCGTACCGGCCTCCAGCCCCTCCAGCGCAGGTGCAGCACCTTCCGATGCAGCAGCCGTCATGCCACCGTCACCCGGCGGAACTTGCGCTTGCCCACCTGCACGACGTAGGTGCCGGCCGGCAGCGTGAGGCCCCGGTCGGTCACCACCGAGCCGTCGACGCGCACGCCGTTCTGGGCCAGCATCCGTCCCGCCTCCGAGGCCGACGGCACCAGCCCGCTGTCACGCAGGACGGCCACGATGCCCAGCGGCGCGCCGGAAAGCGTCACCTCCTCGATCTCGTCGGGCACCCCGCCCCGCGCGCGCAGCTCGAAGTCCTCCACCGCCGCATCGCTGGAGCCCGCCCCGTGGAAGCGCTCCACCAGCTCGCGGGCCAGCAGCACCTTGGCTTCCTTCGGGTTGCGGCCGGCCTCGCACTCGGCCCGCAGCGCGTCGATCTCGCTCATCGGCCGGAACGACAGCAGCGTGAAATAGCGCCACATCATGGCGTCGGAAATCGACATCACCTTGGCAAACATCGTGTTGGCCGGCTCGGTGATGCCCACGTAGTTGCCCTTGGACTTGGACATCTTCTCGACGCCATCCAGCCCTTCCAGCAGCGGCATCGTCAGCACGCACTGCGGCTCCTTGCCGTACTCGCGCTGCAGCTCGCGCCCCACCAGCAGGTTGAACTTCTGGTCAGTACCGCCCAGCTCCAGATCCGCCTCCAGCACGACCGAGTCGTAGCCCTGCAGGAGCGGGTACAGCATCTCGTGCACCGAGATGGGCACCCCGGCCTTCAGCCGCTTGGTGAAATCGTCACGCTCCAGGATGCGCGCCACCGTGTAGCGCGAGGCCAGCTGCACCATGTCGCGCAGACCGATCTTGTCGCACCAGGCCGAGTTGTAGCGGATCTCAGTCCGCTCCGGGTCCAGCACGAGGCTTGCCTGCCGGAAGTAGGTCTGAGCGTTCTGCTCGATCTGCTCACGGGTGAGCGGCGGGCGCGTCGAATTGCGCCCCGAGGGGTCACCGATCGAGGCCGTGAAGTCCCCGATCAGGAAGATCACCTGGTGCCCCAGGTCCTGGAGCTGGCGCATCTTGTTCAGCACCACCGTGTGGCCCAGGTGCAGATCCGGCGCCGTGGGATCCAGCCCCAGCTTGATGCGCAGCGGCCTGTTCTCCTTCAGGCTGCGCCGGAGCTTGGCAGCCAGCTCCGTCTCGACGAGCAGCTCGTCGATTCCACGCTTGATGATGGCCAGCGACTGCTGGACGGTCTCTTCGATCGGATCACTGGATGACATGAGAGGGACAAAATGTGAGAGCTTAGGGGGTTTGCAGGTGCGCGTTCTCACGAACGGGCAGAAAAGACGACTTACCAACGTGCGTTTGACGTTAGAATCTGGGCTCATAAGCCTGTTCCCGAACATTCGAAGCTTTTTGCGACACCCTGGCCGCCACTCGTCGGTCGCGTCCGCCGGCGCGTCGACAAGGGACTTGCCGCAGCAAGCTCGGGCTTCGGTGCGTGCAGCAGCCTCCGGGCGTCGCACGCGCCAAAGCGGTCGGGAACGGCAGCCAGATCAACCGGGCATGCCGCCGCTTCTGGAAGATTCTATCCGAGGCTACCAGGCGGCAGCCCAGTTCTTCCCCCGGTTCTCCGACTGCCGGAGGCCGGGCAGCCCGATTCCCACGCCACGCATGCACAATTCTCCCGGTAAACGACTCGCCTCTGCCCTGGGCGCTGCCTTCTCCGTCGCCACGCTGACCGCCTTTGCGGTCGCGCCGCTGACCGAGGAACCGCCGCCGCACGCCCGTGTCATCGAACCCGTGTCGCTTGCCCCCCAGCCGCTGCCCACCACCGGCGCCTTCCACCGCGAGATCACCATCTCCCGCGGCGAGTCGGTCGGCAGCCTGCTGCGCAAGCTCGGCCAGCAGGACATGTCGCTCATCGAGTTCGTTCGCCGTGACGCCACGGCACGCAAGCTCCTGAGCCTCACGCCGGGCAGCACCGTCAACGCCACGCTCGACCAGCAGAACCGCATCCAGTCGCTGGCCTATCCCCTGCCCTACAACAGCCAGGGCAAGACCCCGCCGCAGCAGCTGGTGCTGTCGCTCAAGAACGGCAAGTGGGAAGCCCGCATCCAGGACCACGTACTGGAGCGCCGCCTCATCACGCGCTCGGCCCGGGTCAACACCACCCTGTTCGCCGCCACGGATGCCGCCGGCATCCCGTCGGCCGTCTCCAGCCGCATCGCCGAAGTCTTCGGGTCCGACATCGACTTCCACCGTGAGGTGAAGAAAGGCGACCGCCTGCGGCTCGTCTACGAGATGTTTGTCGACCCCGCCTCGCTGGGTGAAGGCCAGCCTGGCCGCATCCTCGCCATCGAGTACGTCTCCGGCGACCGCCGACTGGACGCGCTGTGGTTTGCCCGCCCTGACGGCGAAGGCGACTACTACAGCTTCGACGGCCAGGCCCTCAAGCGCCGCTTCCTGCGCTCGCCGCTCGAGTACACCCGCATCAGCTCCGGCTTCAGCCTGGGCCGCCGCCACCCCGTCTTCCGTGACTGGCGCGTCCACAAGGGCATCGACTACGCCGCACCTACGGGCACCAAGATCCGTTCCGTCGGCGACGGCACGATCGAGTTCCTGGGCACTCAGCGTGGTTACGGCAATGTCATCATCGTCAAGCACGACGACGTCCAGCGCACCCTCTACGCCCACATGTCGCGCTTCTCGCCCAAGCTGCGCCTGGGCGACAAGATCAAACAGGGCCAGGTCATCGGCGAGGTCGGCCAGACCGGCTGGGCTACCGGTCCGCACCTGCACTTCGAGTTCCAGGTCAACGGCCAGCAGATCGACCCCAACACCATGCTGCCCCAGCCTGCCCCCGCCCTGGATACGGCAAGCCGCAACCAGCTGCGCGCCCAGGCCGAACAGGTCATCGACCTGATGCGCTGGCAGGAATCCACCACGGTGGCCTCGTTCGAATAAGCGCCGGCAGCGTGCCGCGTGGCGGCCCTTGGCCAGACCAGGCCGGAGGCTGCTGACCGAGGTCCCGGAACCCACACCATGCGCCCGCCTGACGGGCGCTTTTCATTCCATCCAGGCCCCATGCAGCACGACGCCCCCATCCGCCCCGCTCCCCAGGCAGTCTTCACCCACACGGACGAGATACACGCCGGCCTGATGTCCGGCACCAGCATGGATGGCGTCGATGGCGTGCTGATCGCCTTCGACGAGCAAGGCAGGATTCGCCAGACCCTGACCAGCGCCTTCGTGCCCATGCCCGAACCGCTGCGCCGTCAGCTCACGGGCCTGCAGCACCCTGCCTCCGATGAACTGGCTGCCGCCGCGCGCGCAGGTCAGCAACTGGCAGACCTCTACGCCGAATGCGTGCAACAGCTGCTGCAACAGAGCGGCGTCTCGTCCCGGCAGGTGCGCGCGCTGGGCGCCCATGGCCAGACCGTACGCCACGTGCCCGCCGAAGGCTACACCCTGCAGCTGCTTGACGCCCCACGCCTGGCCGAAGCCACCGGCATCGATGTCGTTGCCGACCTGCGCAGCGCCGACGTTGCCGCCGGCGGCCAGGGCGCTCCGCTGATGCCGGCCTTCCATGCCCATGTCTTTGCCGGCCTGCAGGGCCGCTACGGCATCCTCAACCTGGGGGGCATCGCCAATCTCACCGTCATCGACACGCAGCAGTCCACCCCCACGGTCATCGGCTTCGACACCGGCCCGGCCAACACCCTGCTCGATGGCTGGATCGAGGCCCACCACGGCCACCGCTATGACCACCACGGCCAGTGGGCCGCCAGCGGCCGTGCCATTCCTGCGTTGCTCGAACGCCTGCTGGCTGAGCCCTACTTCGCCCGCCCTGCTCCCAAGAGCACCGGGCGCGACCTCTTCAACCTGTCCTGGCTGAAGCAGCACCTGCAGGCACACCCGGATGCCGCTGCCGCCGACGTGCAGGCCACCCTGCTGGCCCTCACCGCAGAAAGCACCGCCCAGGCCATCCGTGCCCAGAAGCTGTCGGCCGTCTACCTGTGTGGCGGCGGCGCAGAAAACGCCGGACTCGCGCAAGCCATCCAGCAAGCCGTTGGCCCCGAGACCCTCGTGCAGAGCACCCACGCCCTGGGCATTGCCCCTCAGGCCGTGGAAGCCAGCGGCTTTGCCTGGCTGGCACGGCAGCGCGTGCACGAAGCCCCCATCCCGCTCACCCGCATCACCGGTTCACGCCACGACAGCATTCTGGGGGCCTGGCACAAGGCTCCGGCGCGCCAGCGCTGAAGCATCACAACGCAAGGCCTCACCACCTTCACGCCTGAGACCTCACAAACTGGTACGGTCCCTTCCGCATGACGCAGGGCCTCATCACACCAACGCAGGGACTGACAAGACGCCTTCCCTGCGCCCTCCCGACAGCCCCGCAGCCAACAAAAAGGGGACATGGCTCACGCCATGCCCCCTTCTCATTCCTGAGCAGCCAGCAACACCGACCGCCCTGACAATACCTCCTGGATCCGCTCCAACCGGCCTTGATCAGGCCGAGAACGACGAACCGCATCCGCAGGTCGTCGCAGCATTCGGGTTCTTGATCACGAACTGCGATCCATGCAGATCGTCCTTGTAATCGATCTCTGCCCCCACCAGATACTGGTAGCTCATGGCATCGATCAGCAGCGTAACCCCGTTCTTTTCCATCACGGTGTCATCTTCGGCCACATCTTCGTCGAACGTGAACCCGTACTGGAAGCCAGAGCAGCCGCCACCCTGCACGAACACGCGCAACTTCAGATCCGGATTGCCCTCTTCCATGATCAGCTCGCCCACCTTGGTGGCGGCGCTGTCCGTAAAGAGAAGCGGGGGGGGCATTTCTGATACTTCAGACATGGATGTCTACTCCTGATAAAGCGCTAAACATGAGTCTCGGCGCATCTGAAAGTCATCATAGATGACTTTCGGCGTCCAGACATCTCATTTGCGACCGACGGCAACCAGTTTCAAGCCTACCTCATCGCTGTCCAGCGATTTCAGAGACCCTGTCACCAATGCGCCATACTCCAGCTGCAGATCCCGGTACAGAAGATCGCCGTTGAGCCGGGCACCGGATTGCACGACCAGCCGCTTGCTGGCCCGAATGGGACCATTGACCGTGCCGGCCACATGCACCACAGCCGCCTCGATGGCGCCGTCCACCTGACCGGAAGCGGAGATCCGGACGGCACTGCTGCGCACGTCCTCGGCCATGATGGTGCCCTGGACGCGCCCTTCCACCTCCAGCCGCCCCGAAAAGCGCACGGTGCCCTCCACACGGGCCCCACGGCCAATGCGATGCAGGGTTCGGGGTCGATCACGCTTCATGCCGTCAGCCACACCAGACTGGTTGAAAGATGCATCTGCTGGACGCGACAAAGGGCGCCTCGTGCGCCCTTCGCCAGAAAACAGCCAGATACCGCCATCCTTGCGCAATACGCAAAGATGGCAGCCGCTGACATCAACGCTTCGAGAACTGCTTGCGCCGACGTGCCTTGCGGAAACCGACTTTCTTACGCTCGACTTCACGGGCGTCGCGGGTCACCAGACCGGCGGACGACAGGGCCGGCTTCAGCGTCTCGTCGAAGTCGATCAGGGCGCGGGTGATGCCGTGACGAACGGCACCGGCCTGACCCGACTCACCACCGCCGTGCACGTTGACACGGATGTCGAAGGTGGTGGCCACATCGGCCACAGCCAGCGGCTGGCGGACGATCATGCGGCCGCTCTCGCGCGAGAAATAGGTGTCCAGATCACGGCCGTTGACGGTGATCTTGCCAGTGCCACGCCGGATGAAGACCCGGGCGACGGAAGTCTTGCGACGGCCAGTGCCGTAGTTGTATTCGCCGATCATGGGATCTGACTCTCCGGTATTCAGAACTGCAGGGGCTTGGGTTGCTGAGCGGCATGCGGATGGGTGTCATCAGCATAGACCTTCAGCTTCTTGATCATGGCGTAACCCAGCGGGCCTTTCGGCAGCATGCCTTTCACGGCTTTCTCAAGGGCGCGGCCGGGGAAACGGTCCTGCATCTTGGAGAAGGTCGTGGAGGAAATGCCACCCGGGTAGCCACTGTGGCGGTAGTAGACCTTGTTGTCGGCCTTGGTACCGGTCACGCGGATCTTGGACGCATTGACCACGACGATGTAATCGCCGGTGTCGACGTGCGGGGTGAATTCGGGCTTGTGCTTGCCACGCAAGCGTCGGGCGATCTCGGCAGCGAGACGGCCCAGCACCTGGTCAGTACCATCGACCACATACCAGTCGCGCTGAACCTCTTGTGCTTTAGCGGAGAAAGTCTTCATGTTGCCTGGCGCTAGAAACGCCACCTTTAATTGGGTCTGTGCCGAAGCGTGGCGGCCATGGGGCACCCTGCCGGGCAAGCCCCCAGACGACGCTGTCGATGGCGCCGCGGGCCGGGAATCAACCAGAGTCTGCGCCTACGGCGCGCCCGGCAATGTACTTCGATTCGGAAAGCCCTTGATTCTAGCCGCAACTTCCCTCACTCGTCAAAACCCAAAGCATGCGGCGTGGTCATGCCCCCCACTCACCTCGTCATGCCCCTCACTTCGCCGTGCCCCACTCACTAGAATCAGCTCCGACGCAAAGACAGCAGAACTTCGGAGACCATCAGCCCCCAAAGCCTCGGCTGCCTTCGCGGACACGGCTTTCCCACATATTGACAGTCTCTTTCTAGGATCGAGGACAGAACCATGAAAACCAACGTTCGCTGGATGGGCCCGGGCACCATGCGCTTCATCGCCGACACCGGCAGCGGCCATCTCATCGGCATGGACGGTGCACCGGAAGGCGGCGGAGACAATCTCGCAGCCCGTCCGATGGAACTGATGCTGGCAGGCGCCGGCGGTTGCACGGCCTACGACGTCGTCCTCATCCTGAAGAAAGGACGCCATGACGTCCGCGGCTGCCAGGTTCAGCTGGAAGCCGACCGTGCCGACACCGATCCCAAGGTGTTCACACGCATCAAGCTGCACTTCATCGTGCGCGGCCGCAAGCTCAACCCCGCCCATGTCGAGCGCGCCATCAAGCTCTCCCACGACAAGTATTGCTCCGCCACCGCCATGCTGGCCAAGACAGCTGCCATCGAGACCAGCTGGGAAATCGTCGAGGACCTGGAAGACTGATCCGTTCTCCTGCCGGGGCCGTTGCACACGCCATGCACGCCCCGGCGCCTGTGACGGACCGTCCCCTGGCCCTTCTGTGCCAGGGCCCAGCCTATCCCCCCGCCTCGCGGCACCTCGCACCAGCACCGACCTCAGATCCCTCCTGCCCCCCTGGATCAACCCCCTTGGCCACGAAAACAACACAGCCACCCGCACCCTTCTCCTGAGCCAAACCTCCCCGGAAACACCGGGCACTAGCCTCCTTTCCTTGCAAACAGCTTGAAGAACACGCACGAACCGGACACTTCCGCCCCGCGCCATTCATGCGCGCAATCTCGCCGTCCGGCGCCGACGGCGTTCCAAAAAAGCAACAGTCGCGTCGTTTTTGCCCCGTGAAACGCTCCTAATCTTTGACCGCTCCCGGAAATTGCGGAGAATAGATTTTGACTTCCTGCCGAGCCAGCCTCGGGGAGTCTCGTTTCGGTAACGTGCCCGGCAGTGGCCTTCAACCGATCGAGTTCAGAAACCTAGGAGATTGACCAATGAAAAAATCGCTTGTTGCGCTGGCCGTTGTGGCAGCTGTGCCTGCATTCGCCCAAGCTCAAACCAGCATCCAGCTGACCGGTAGCGTCGATGTGGCTGTCGAGAGCCTGAACAAACACGCCAGCAGCTCGGGCAAGAGCGACCTGCAGATCAATGATGGCATCTGGGGTGGTTCCAAGGTCGGCATCGTCGGTTCCGAGGAACTGGGCAATGGCCTGAAAGCCATCTTCAACCTGGAATACGAAGCCAACGCCGACAACGGCCGTCTGGCTGATTCCAGCCGCTTCTGGTCCGAATCGTGGGTCGGCCTGAACGGCGGCTTCGGTACCGTCAAGCTGGGCCGTCAGGACAGCCCCATCAAGGGCGCCATCGAATCCGGTGACGTGACGGGTCAAAGCTGGTACTACAGCAGCGACGGCCTGGCCGGTATCGTCGACAAAGTCGACAACTCCATCAGCTACGCCACCCCCTCCATGGGCGGCCTGACGCTGGCTGTTGCCTACGCTTCCGGCGAAGCCACCGCACCGGCTGGCAACGATCGCCTGAACAAGCTGAACGACGCCTACAGCGTCGGCCTGCTGGGTGACTGGGGTTCGTTCCGTGCTGGCGTGGGCTATCAGTCCATCGACGGCGCCAAGATCAACAACATCAAGAACACCCGTCAGATCGCCGCTTCGGTCGGCACGCAGCTGGGCGCCTTCGGTGCCGGTCTGGGCTATGGCCAGTCGGAAGTGAAGTATGAAACCGGCAACGCCAAGAACAAGACCAAGGGCTACTACGGCACGCTGAGCTATCAGGTCACCGACAACGGCACGGCCTACCTCAGCTATGTGCGCAACGACCCGCAGGGCGAGAAGAACACCGAAGACGGTATCGGCCTGACCTACGCTCAGGGTCTGAGCAAGCGTACCTTCGTCTACGGTACTGTCGGCATCGGCAAAGCCGAAGTCCCGGGTCAGGACAACAGCAAGCCGCGTCGCGTGGCACTGGGTATCCGCCACTTCTTCTGATCCCTGCTGATCGGAAGCAAGGCTCACCTGCCCTTGGGCAGGTGATACCCGAAACCCCCGGCCTCAAACCGGGGGTTTTTCTTTGGTGCCGAATGCTCGCCCTTGCCTCTCACCTTGCATGTTCGCTCGTTTACCACGACCGCCTTCACAATTAAGTCATTCGTCACCCTTATTTGTCGTCAATTGATCTAAAACCATCCCCTAGTGCTATGCGGATTGATAAAATTGCAGCCATGTAGGGTCTGAGCTGTCCGGCTCAGACAGACATGATCAATGATCCTGGCAGAGGTCCCGACCGATCGAATCCAGGGAAACTCAGGAGATTCAGCCATGAAAAAAACGCTCGTAGCACTGGCCGTTGCGGCTGCCGTGCCTGCCTTCGCTCAGGCCCAGACCAGCATCCAGCTCACCGGTAGCGTCGACGTTGCCGTCGAGAGCCTGAACAAGGACGCCAACAGCTCCGGCAAGAGCGACCTGCAGATCAATGACGGTATCTGGGGTGGTTCCCGGGTCGGCATCGTCGGTTCCGAAGACCTCGGCAACGGCCTGAAAGCCATCTTCAACCTGGAGTATCGTGCTCGCGCCGATACCGGTCGCCTGGCCAACGCCAACCGCTTCTGGCAGGGCAAATCCTGGGTCGGCCTTGATGGCGGCTTCGGTACCATCAAGCTGGGTCGTCAGAGCACCCCCATGTCCGACGTCATTGAACTGGGTGACATGACCGGTCAAAGCTGGTACTACAGCAGCGACGGTCTGGCCGGCATCGTCAGCAAGACCGACAACCTGCTCGTCTACTCCACCCCCAGCCTGGGCGGCTTCAAGCTGCAGGCAGCCTATGGCGCCGGTGAAGCCACCGCCAACACCCCTGTCAACGGTGCAGCAGCTGGCGCCAGCGACAACCTGAACAAGCTGAACGACATGTACGCCGTCAGCGGTATCGGTGAGTGGGGCGGCTTCTCCGTTGGCGTCGGCTATCAGTCGTTCGACGGTGGCAAGATCAACAACCTGAAGCGTCGCAACGAACTGGCCGCCTCCATTGGCATGAAACTGGGTGACTTCGGCGCCGGTCTGGGTTATGGCCAGTCCGAACTGAAAGCTCAGGCAGGCACCAGCAACAAGACCAAAGGCTTCTACGGCAGCCTCAGCTATCAGGTCACCGACAACGGTACCGCCTACCTCAACTATGTGCGTCTGGATCCGCAAGGCGACAAGAACAACCAGAGCGGTGTCGGCCTGACCTACGCCCACGGTCTGAGCAAGCGTACCTTCGTCTACGGTGCTGTCGGCATCGGCAAGAACGATGCGAACGACGACAAGCCGCGTCGCATCGCTCTGGGCGTCCGTCACTTCTTCTGATCCTTGCTGATCTGACAGAAGTCTCACCTGCCTCCGGGCAGGTGACACCCGAAACCCCCGGCCTCAAACCCGGGGGTTTTTCTTTTCCGCTCCCTGATTTTCCCGTTCTTTCCGCACCCTGCCCCTCAGCACCTCCGCCCCCTCGGACTCCGCCTCTGAAAGCGCGTCTCCTTGTCCGATGCAGCACGCCTCGGAGAACGCCATTCAGTCGAAACAGCTTACGAATCGTCTTTTTTCAAACACACCCGCCCGGATTCTGACGTTCCAGACGCCACATATGTCTCGGATACAACGCAGAGAAGCGTGCCCACATCGATAGGTTGCTAAACTTATCTCACGAACCATCTGAACGATCAGACCGGCTCAGCTATAAAACCAATCCTTTGCTTTGGCGGCGGTCCCATCGATCGAATCCAAAAACCCAGGAGATTCATTCATGAAAAAATCGCTTGTAGCACTGGCCGTTGCGGCCGCCGTGCCCGCCTTCGCGCAGGCACAGACCTCCATCCAGCTCCTCGGTAGCGTCGACGTTGCCGTCGAGAGCCTGAACAAGGAAGCCAGCAGCTCCGGCAAGAGCGACCTGCAGATCAATGACGGCATCTGGGGCGGTTCCCGTGTCGGCATCGTCGGCTCCGAAGACCTCGGCAATGGCCTGAAAGCCATCTTCAACCTGGAGTATCGTGCTCGCGCCGATACCGGCCGCCTGGCCAACAGCACCCGCTTCTGGCAGGGCCAGTCCTGGGTTGGCCTGGACGGTGGTTTCGGTACCATCAAGCTGGGTCGTCAGGCTGTGGCGCTGAGCTATGCCATCGAGGCAGCCGACCTCACCGGCCAGTCCTGGTACTACAGCAGCGACGCGCTGGCTGGCTACACCAGCAAGCGTGACAACACCATCAGCTATGTCACCCCCTCGCTGGGCGGCTTCAAGCTGTACGCCGGTTACGGTGCTGGTGAATCCGAAGCCACCAACGTCGCCGCTGGTGACGTGGCCAAGCAGGGTGACTACTACTCCGTCGCCGGTGTGGGCGACTGGGGCGCCTTCACCTTCGGCGTCGGCTACCTGTCCGTCGACGGTGGCAAGATCAACAACGTGAAGCGCACCAACGAACTGGGCGCCTCCATCGGCACCAAGATCGGTCCCTTCGGCGCCGGCCTGGCCTACGCTCAGAACGAGACCAAACCCGTTGCTGGCTCCAGCGTCAAGGACAAGGGCTACTTCGGCAACCTGAGCTATCAGGTCTCCGACAACGGCACGGCCTATCTGACGTACCGTCGCGAAGAGTTCAAGCGCGCCAACAACAACAAGACCAGCGGCGTCGGTCTGACCTACGCTCACGGTCTGAGCAAGCGTACCTTCGTGTACGGTGCTGTCGGCATCGGCAAAGCCGAAGTCCCGGGTCAGGACAACACCAAACCGCGTCGTATCGCTCTGGGTGTCCGTCACTTCTTCTGATACCCCTTGCGCGGTCAGCGCCATCCGCACTGCGTGATGGCGCCCCAAGCCCCCTGCCTTCCGGTTGGGGGCTTTTTTTATCCTCTTCTTTCCGGCATCAGGTCTTTCTGAGCCCCGTCCCTAAGCCCCTTCCCTGAGGCCAGCCCCCTCCAGGTCCCTCTCCTGGGCAACACCGCCAGGCTCGACCAGGTCCCCTCTTACCACGGCCGGCGCTTCCCATCACCCGCCCTGTTCACAAGGCCCCCTTCCCCTTGCCGTTTTCCCTGCTCAAGCCCCCGAACCCCGCGCAAACGATTGGTAGAATTGAGCGTCGGCAACGCTAACAAGGATCCATCATGAACCCACTCGACGACGACACCTCCACACGCACCGGCCTGTGGGTCGTGTTCTCCACCGTCACCATCCTGCTCATTTCCGTCATCATCTGGGTCCTGAAAGGCGCCGATGGTGCAAATGATGTCGCAGCCCCGGCCGCCCCCGCCGCGGCGGTTGCCACGAGCGCCGCAGGCCATGGCCAAGGCACCAGCACCACGGATCAGGAAACCGCTGCCGCCGCTGCAGCCCAGAACGCAGCCTCCTCCGCCCAGACAGAAGCCGTCAACGAAGAGTTCGTTGCCTTTGAGCAGGCCACTCCCGCACAACCCGCGGGCTCCATCCACTTCGAGTCCGCCTCTGCTACCCTTCCCGCCGACGCACAGAAGGCCATCGCCACCGTGGTCGAGGCCCTGAAGGCCGCCGAGGGCCGCCGTGTCCTGCTGGCTGGCTATCACGATCCCACCGGCAACATCGACTTCAACCGCGATCTGGCCAAGCGCCGCGCCCTTGGCGTGCGCGATGCCCTCATCGCACAGGGCATCCCCGCGCAACGCATCATCCTGCGCAAGCCCGAGCAGACCACCGGCTCCGGCAACAACGCGGAAGCCCGCCGCGTCGAAATCCTGCTGATCGACTGACACAGTCACCGGCCAGCCAGCCTATACCCCCAGTTGCCGGGCGCCCCTCCTGGGCCCCCGGTGGGCAACAAGATGGGGCTTGCCTCCATGAAAGAACACCCGGTCCGCATCGCGGTACCGGGTGTTCTTCTTTCCGCATCAGCGCCTCAAGCCGGTTTTTCCGTCTCGTCCGGCTCCGGCACCACCGTCCCGTCACGCAGCGGGCGGCGCAGAACCTTGCCCACATCACTCTTGGGCAGACTCTTCACGAAAGCCACGATCCTGGGACGCTTGTAGCCCGTCAGGCGCTCCTTGCAATACGCCAACAGCTCCTCACACGTCAACGTCCTGTCCTCGCGCACCACAAAGATCTTCACCGCCTGTCCGGCATGCTCATCCTGCACACCGACCGCCGCACACGCCCTCACCCCCGGGTGGCTGCAGACCACATCCTCCACCTCATTGCAGTAGACATTGAAGCCTGACACCAGGATCATGTCCTTCTGCCGGTCCAGCAAGCGCAGATAACCGCGCTCATCCATCACGCCGATATCCCCGGTCCTCAGAAAACCGTCCGGCGTCATGACCGCACGCGTGTCCTCGGCATGCTGCCAATAGCCAGCCATCACCTGCGGACCACGCACCACCACCTCGCCCGGCTGCCCCCATGGAAGCGGACGCAGCGCCTCATCCCGGATCCCGATCTCGGTCGACGGCAACGGCATTCCCACCGTCCCATCGTGCGTCGTCGTATTCGTCGGAGAACAAGCCACCGTCGGTGACGCCTCCGTCAGACCGTACCCCTCGCAGATCGGACACCCCGTCACCGACTCCCACCGCCGTGCGACCGCCTTCGGCACAGCCATCCCGCCTGCAAGCGAGATTCGCAAGTTCGAAAAATCCAGCCCCCGAAACACCTCATGGGCTACCAGCATGTCATACAGCGTGCTCACCCCAGGAAACACCACCGGACGATGAGGCCGAAGCGCCTTCACCAATCCCTTCACATCACGCGGATTGGGGATCAGGATCAGCTTGCCCCCCAGCTGCATGTTCACCAGCAGGCAGATCGTCAGCGCAAAGATGTGATAGAGCGGCAACGCCCCCACAAACACCGGCGGCCCCTCCGGCGTCGGCTTTCCGGGCTGATCCATCGCCGGATGGAACCACGCACAGCTCTGCAGCACATTCGCCACCATGTTGCGGTGCGTCAGCATCGCCCCCCGCGACACACCGGTCGTCCCGCCCGTGTACTGCAAGAAGGCCAGATCCTCTCCACTCAGCTGGGGCGGCTCGAACGGCAGATCCTTGCCCTGCCGCATCACCTCGGCAAACCGGACAGCCCCAGGCAAATTGAAAGGAGGAACCGTCCGCCGCACATGACGGAGCATCATGTTCACCGCCCAGCCCCTCAGCCCTCCCAGCAGATCTCCCATCGAGGCCAGGACAACCTGACGGACCATCCCCTCCGGCCCGACCTTCTCCACCGTGTGCGCAAAATTCTCCAGAACCACCAGCACATCCACACGGGCATCCCGCAGCTGGTTCTCCAGCTCTCGCGGCGTATAGAGCGGATTGACATTCACCGCCGTCATCCCCGCTCGCAGCGTCCCCAGCAACGACACCACATAGGCATGACAGTTGGGCATCATCAGCGCGACACGTGAGCCCTTGGGCAACCCCAGCGACCCAAGCCATGCCGCGAACCGCGTGGACAGCCGGTCCAGATCCCCATACGTCAACGTGCGCCCCAGACAGACCGTCGCCGCCTGCTCCGCATGCCGGACCATGACGTCCTCCAGCAGATGCGCCAGCGAACGATAACTGTCCGGATCGATCTCCGCAGGAACCCCATGCGGATAATGTTTCAACCAGACGCGCTCCACCACCAGGCCCCCTCAAACCACACCAGACACCATCACACCCTATCCGGGCCCCCAGAGAAAACGTCTGGTTTCAACATCCCAAACGCCCCGACGGCCTCGCCGCACGCCGCACGCCGCACGCTGCACGCTGCACGCGCAGCTTACAACCACAAGGCCGCAGTTGTCGGTGAAATTATCGCTTCTTCCATCAAGACACGATACCGCATCGCCCCATTCCCAACACAGACCCCCTGCCCGCCTTTCTTCAACCACTGCCCCCAACGCTCCACACCTTCACGGCCCTTCATCCCCAACCCCACGCCCGCATCAGGATGCCGCCAGCCCTCACACATCCTCCTACGCGACACCCGATGCAGAGGCACAACGAATAAACGCCGCTTCCCCCATTCCTCCCTCGCCACATCTCTCCCCGCCACATCTCTCCCGCCACATCTCTCCCGCCACATCTCTCCCGCCATATCCACCCCTGCCATAACCATCCACGGCCGCATCCATGCGCAGCCACATCGCCCCCCGGGCCTACTCGGATCCAGCGCTTCCTGCACATGCTCCCTACCCAGCCCCACTGATGCTAATCTCTACTCATTCACAAGGAGCCACCATGCAGATCATCGACGACATCCAGGCCTCGCACGCCGAATTCACCGCCCTGCGACGCGACATCCATGCCCATCCCGAACTGGGTTTCGAAGAGACCCGCACCTCCACCCTGGTAGCCAACAAACTGCGCGAATGGGGCTACGAAGTCACTACCGGCCTGGGCAAGACTGGCGTCGTCGGCACCCTCAAACGTGGCAACAGCCCCCGCAGCATCGGCATCCGTGCCGACATGGATGCCCTGCCCATGCAGGAAGCCAACACCTTCGGCCACCACTCCAGCCACCCTAGCCGCATGCATGCCTGCGGCCATGACGGCCACACCACCATCCTGCTGGCCGCCGCCAAACACCTCGCCACCCACCAGAACTTCGACGGCACCCTCCACCTCATCTTCCAGCCCGCCGAAGAATCCCTCGGTGGCGGTCGCGCCATGGTCCAGGACGGACTCTTCGAGCGCTTCCCCTGCGACGCCATCTTCGGCCTTCACAACTGGCCCGGCATGCCCATCGGTCAAATCGGCATTCGCCCCGGCCCCATCCTCGCCTCCTCCAACACCTTCGAGATCATCATCACCGGCAAAGGCTCCCACGCCGCCATGCCCCACAACGGCATCGATCCCGTCGCCATCGCAGCCACCCTGGTCCAGGCCTTCCAGACCATCATCAGCCGCAACCGCAACCCCATCGAAGCCGCCGTCCTTTCCGTTACCCAGATCCATACCGGCGACGCCGTCAACATCGTCCCCGACCACGCCACACTGCGCGGTACCGTCCGGACCTTCTCCGTCGAAATGATCGACCTCATCGAAACCCGGATGAAAGCCCTCGCCGAAAGCATCTGCAGCGGCTTTGGCGCCAAAGTCGACTTCCGCTTCCTGCGCAACTACCCGCCCACCATCAACAATCCCGAACAGACCGCCTTCGTCACACAAGTCCTCACCGACGTCATCGGCCCCGACAACATCGTCTCCCCCATCGATCCCGTCATGGCCGCCGAAGACTTCTCCTTCATGCTGCTCCAGCGCCCAGGCTGCTACTTCTTCCTGGGCAACGGCGACGGAACCCACCGCGCCGACGGCCACGGCGACGGCCCCTGCCTGCTGCACAACCCCAGCTACGATTTCAACGACGACGCCATCCCCGTCGGAGCCACCCTCTGGGTCCGCCTCGTCGAAGCATTCCTGCACCGCTAATCCGTCCACACCAGGCCGGTCCATCATGGGCCGGCCCTCAAGTCAGCCCTCAAGTCAGCCCTCAAGTCAGCCCTCAATCCGGCCTTCAACCCAGACCTACAGGAGAAAGCCTGCCCCCTCAAGAATGATCGGATGCCCCCGGCCCCAATGAGTCAATGAGCCGTCGTGCGGCTAAGCTGCCCTCGATATCCCCCAATCCCTGCTACCTCCTCTTGCCCTGTCTTCCCTGTCTTCCCTGTCTTCCCTGTCTTCCCTGTCTTCCCTGTCTTCCCTGTCTTCCCTGCCTTTCCTGCCTTTCCTGCCTTTCCTGCCTTTCCTGCCTTTCCCACTGCCCCCGCTGCCTCACTCTCACTATCCCCTATCTCGGCTCTCGGATACTGGGGTGGAGCCTGAATGTCCAGATTGTGGATACCAGATGCACCAATGAACAGATACGCCAGTGACCAAGCAACTGATCCCATGAACAAATGAACACCAGATGAGTACCGTTGGGCCGCCCCCAGAACCCATCGGTCTGTCGGACAGCCACTTGGCACCTTCCCATGGTTTCATAGCTCCACGGGAGCCCCTCTTGCCGGGGACTGGCTCCCGGGACTCCGAGCCCCTGCTCAGCAGGCCCCGCAGGCCTGCAGAACCAGGACTCAGAATGTCCTCTGGAAATAGCACTTTTATGGACACCGCCCCAAGGGAGGTGTCCATTTTTTTTGCCCGGCATGGAAACTGTCGGTATGTGTCCGGGGAACGCAAACCCAGCAGAACAGTCCTCCGCCCCCCTGAAACACGGGACACTCCGAACCAGCAGCCACAGAAGGTGCGACAACAGCACTTGCAAATAACAAAACGCCTTTTGCCTTTATAACGGCAACCATTGCCGTACTGCGATAAGCGGGCCCCCGGTAGGCTCCATGAGCCGAAGCAGATCCAAATCACCTGGCCACACATTCCAGTAGCTCCCACGTGCAGTGACGCATCCCTCTGGCGGCAGATGAACAGCTTCTCCCCACGCTGCCACTGGCCCCTTGCGTCCCCCTGGGTCTCCGCACTTCGCCCTACCTCGACCGCAAGCCCTGAGGAGCCAGCCCCCTGAGAGCTCCCCCTGAGAGCTCCCCCCTGAGAGCTCCCCCTGAGAGCTCCCCCTGGGAGATCCCCTGGGAGATCCCCTGGGAGATCCCCTGAGAGATCCCCTGAGAGTCAGAGCGCCCTGATAGCCCGAGCCCCAAGGGGGCTAGTACCCAAGGGAGCGACGCACACACCGCCCAGCCTCACAACCTGGCTGCCCCCCCAAGGAGGATCACATCAACAGCACCACCTCCTTTCAGCATAGGCCAAGCAGCCACCCAATGGATGGCGTCACCCCATCCCGCCCGCCTCCGATACAGACTAGATGCACCGCCCCACGCGGCTCAAACATCTTCCTGGAGCCAGACACCATGAGCAGATCTCCCCTACCAAGCGGCGAACCTTCAGCAGCGGAAGGCCGCCTCCTCGCAGGCGAGAGCGGCGCGTGTTTCAGCAAACAGAACACCGGATTCGGACATAAGTCACAAAGTAGCCACATGCGGTCCGTTGTCATGAATCGTCTGCATGAAGGACGTGAACTATGACCACGCCAAACCGTTGCCGAACAGCAACAATGCATCCCAACGGATCACGCACAACGCGTGACTCCCAAGCAGCACTCCGTAGCACCTGCAACCTCGACAACCCCTTTTTTCTCTCTACCCGGAACTCTTTCTATCCCGAAACAGGACACCAACTCAGTGCCTGCGGACGGAAGGAGGAGACTGAAATGAACGCTCAGAATGTACTCCTGGTCGATGACCAGCCCCTGATCCGCAAATCCCTTCGCTCCATCCTGGAGTCGATCGATGAAAACCTGATCATCATCGCCGCCTCCTCGCTAGAAGAAGCCATCCGCTATGTTCATAGCGGGCAGCAGCCGTTGCTGACCCTCCTGGATCTCCAGCTGCCCGACGCAACCGGAACCGTCACGCTGGACACATTCCGCCGGAAATGCCCGGGTCTCCCCATCGTCGCAATGATCGAACGGGCAGATCAGGCAGTGACCCATGCGTGCCAAGTGGCCGGCACTCTGGGACTGGTCCTGAAAAACGCGGATACCCAACCCATCACTGACTGCCTCCGGACTGCCATCCGGCTGGCCCGCAATAGCAACGATCCCAAATCCGGAAGCGGATCCGCGCCTGCATCACATGCCGCAGTGGTTCGTCCTGAGTTCCAGGACCATCTCAGTATCCCCAAAGCGAATGCACCCCAAGGGCTGCGTGTTCAACCTGCGGTATATCCGGGCAGCAATACCGCTCCTGCACAACCGCACCGTGAATACCGGGACGGGCGCCATCTGGGCCTGAGTGAACGCCAACGCAGCGTGCTTCGGCTCATGATGCTGGGTCTGCCAAACAAGAGCATCTGCAGAGAACTGGGATTGGCAGAAGGAACGGTCAAGGTCCACGTCAGCAGCATCCTTCGCATCCTGGGCATCTCCTCGCGTGCGCAAGTCGCCATGGCAGCCATGCGCTCGGGGATCCAGTTCGAAGACATCGCAACGTCCTGACAGCGCAGAACAGATCGAAGGTGAGCAGGCAAAACGCGGCAAACGGCCCACGTCCAAACCGGACGTGGGAGCCATGCAAAGAAACAGGGGGAGACAAGGGCACCGCCGACGGGAGCGCGCCTCGGAGTTACGCCGCTGACTTAAAACAGGCTGGCGAAGGAGACATACAGAAAGAGACAAACAGAATGTGAAGGGGGCGTATGAGATACAGAGGACTAATTGAGAGGGGCGTAGGAGACATACAGACGAAAAAAAAAGCCCGTACGATGTACGGGCTTTTTCATGAATAGGGTGTCTGACGATGTCCTACTTTCACGGGCGCGGGCCCACTATCATCGGCGCAAAAGCGTTTCACGTTCCTGTTCGGGATGGGAAGGAGTGGTTCCACTTCGCTATGGTCGTCAGACAAAGCTTGTTGGCGGCGAGCCTAGCGAGTTGCCAAGGCTTGCTGCCGTTGTCTGATAGGAGTCGACGAGTGTATCGGAAGTTTCATGAGGAGTCCATGGTTTCCGACGACGATGTGACTGAGTCTCGAACGAGTCTGCGTGCAGAGTCATGTCGAGTCAACTGATGGCGGCCCAGCAGCATGCTGGATCTCGCAAAACTATAGGGTCAAGCCTCACGGGCAATTAGTACCGGTTAGCTGCACGCATTACTGCGCTTCCACACCCGGCCTATCAACGTCCTGGTCTTGGACGACCCTTCAGGGGGATCGAGTCCCCAGGGAGATCTCATCTTCAGGCAAGTTTCCCGCTTAGATGCTTTCAGCGGTTATCTCTTCCACACTTAGCTACCCTGCGATGCCACTGGCGTGACAACAGGTACACCAGAGGTGTGTCCACTCCGGTCCTCTCGTACTAGGAGCAGCCCCCGTCAAATCTCCAACGCCCACAGCAGATAGGGACCAAACTGTCTCACGACGTTTTAAACCCAGCTCACGTACCTCTTTAAATGGCGAACAGCCATACCCTTGGGACCGGCTACAGCCCCAGGATGAGATGAGCCGACATCGAGGTGCCAAACACCGCCGTCGATATGAACTCTTGGGCGGTATCAGCCTGTTATCCCCAGAGTACCTTTTATCCGTTGAGCGATGGCCCTTCCATACAGAACCACCGGATCACTATGTCCTGCTTTCGCACCTGCTCGACTTGTCAGTCTCGCAGTTAAGCACGCTTTTGCCATTGCACTTTAGGCACGATGTCCGACCGTACCAAGCGTACCTTCGAACTCCTCCGTTACTCTTTAGGAGGAGACCGCCCCAGTCAAACTGCCCACCATGCACTGTCTCCGGCCCGGATGACGGGCCTAGGTTAGAACCGCGAACAAACCAGGGTGGTATTTCAAGGATGGCTCCATCAAGACTGGCGTCCTGACTTCAAAGCCTCCCACCTATCCTACACAAGTCGGTTCGCAATCCAATGCAAAGCTACAGTAAAGGTTCATGGGGTCTTTCCGTCTAGCTGCGGGGAGATTGCATCATCACAAACATTTCAACTTCGCTGAGTCTCGGGAGGAGACAGTGTGGCCATCGTTACGCCATTCGTGCAGGTCGGAACTTACCCGACAAGGAATTTCGCTACCTTAGGACCGTTATAGTTACGGCCGCCGTTTACCGGGGCTTCGATCAAGAGCTTGCACCCCATCACTTAACCTTCCGGCACCGGGCAGGCGTCACACCCTATACGTCCACTTTCGTGTTTGCAGAGTGCTGTGTTTTTAATAAACAGTCGCAGCCACCTATTCTTTGCAACCTCTTTGCCCTTGTGTTGTTCACACTCAAGCTACCAAGGCACACCTTCTTCCGAAGTTACGGTGTCAATTTGCCGAGTTCCTTCTCCCGAGTTCTCTCAAGCGCCTGAGAATACTCATCTCGCGCACCAGTGTTGGTTTGCGGTACGGTCGTTTCTAGCTGAAGCTTAGAGGCTTTTCTTGGAACCACTTCCAGTTGCTTCGCGAGCAAGCTCGCTCGTCCCAACCCCTCGGCATACGCCTGGCGGATTTACCTACCAGACACCTACAGGTCAGGAACCGGGACTTCCAACACCCGGACAACCTTCCACGATCCGTCCCCCCATCGCACTAGAAATCGGTGCTGGAATATTAACCAGCTTCCCATCAGCTATGGCTTTCGCCCTCACCTTAGGGGCCGACTCACCCTACGCCGATGAACGTTGCGTAGGAAACCTTGCGCTTACGGCGAGCGGGCTTTTCACCCGCTTTAACGCTACTCATGTCAGCATTCGCACTTCTGATACCTCCAGCATCCCTTACGAGACACCTTCACAGGCTTACAGAACGCTCCCCTACCCCGCACTCAAAGAGTGCAGCCTAAGCTTCGGTGCATGGCTTAGCCCCGTTACATCTTCCGCGCAGGACGACTCGATCAGTGAGCTATTACGCTTTCTTTAAATGATGGCTGCTTCTAAGCCAACATCCTGACTGTTTTAGCCTTCCCACTTCGTTTCCCACTTAGCCACACTTTGGGACCTTAGCTGTAGGTCTGGGTTGTTTCCCTCTTGCCGCCGGACGTTAGCACCCGGCGACTGTCTGCCATGCTCATACTTCCAGGTATTCGGAGTTTGCTATGGCGTGGTAAGCCGCGATGGCCCCCACAACCATTACAGTGCTCTACCCCCTGGAGCAATACATGACGCACTACCTAAATAGTTTTCGGGGAGAACCAGCTATTTCCAGGTTTGATTAGCCTTTCACCCCTATCCACAGTTCATCCGCTAATTTTGCAACATTAGTCGGTTCGGACCTCCAGCTGGTGTTACCCAACCTTCATCCTGACCATGGATAGATCACCTGGTTTCGGGTCTACGCCCAGCGACTATGGCGCCCTATTCGGACTCGGTTTCCCTGCGCCTCCCCTATCTGGTTAAGCTTGCCACTGAACGTAAGTCGCTGACCCATTATACAAAAGGTACGCCGTCACCCCTTGCGAGGCTCCGACTGTTTGTATGCATGCGGTTTCAGGATCTATTTCACTCCCCTCCCGGGGTTCTTTTCGCCTTTCCTTCACAGTACTTGTTCACTATCGGTCGATTACGAGTATTTAGCCTTGGAGGATGGTCCCCCCATCTTCAGACAGGATTACACGTGTCCCGCCCTACTTGTCGTACGCTCAGTACCACCGATTCGCTTTCGTGTAAGGGGCTATCACCCTCTATGGCCGGCCTTTCCATACCGTTCCACTAGCTAATCGACTATCACGCACAGGCTGCTCCGATTTCGCTCGCCA
>NZ_LR134378.1:3165000-3167500 GCF_900637555.1 Lautropia mirabilis
TGCCAAGGCTTGCTGCCGTTGTCTGATAGGAGTCGACGAGTGTATCGGAAGTTTCATGAGGAGTCCATGGTTTCCGACGACGATGTGACTGAGTCTCGAACGAGTCTGCGTGCAGAGTCATGTCGAGTCAACTGATGGCGGCCCAGCAGCATGCTGGATCTCGCAAAACTATAGGGTCAAGCCTCACGGGCAATTAGTACCGGTTAGCTGCACGCATTACTGCGCTTCCACACCCGGCCTATCAACGTCCTGGTCTTGGACGACCCTTCAGGGGGATCGAGTCCCCAGGGAGATCTCATCTTCAGGCAAGTTTCCCGCTTAGATGCTTTCAGCGGTTATCTCTTCCACACTTAGCTACCCTGCGATGCCACTGGCGTGACAACAGGTACACCAGAGGTGTGTCCACTCCGGTCCTCTCGTACTAGGAGCAGCCCCCGTCAAATCTCCAACGCCCACAGCAGATAGGGACCAAACTGTCTCACGACGTTTTAAACCCAGCTCACGTACCTCTTTAAATGGCGAACAGCCATACCCTTGGGACCGGCTACAGCCCCAGGATGAGATGAGCCGACATCGAGGTGCCAAACACCGCCGTCGATATGAACTCTTGGGCGGTATCAGCCTGTTATCCCCAGAGTACCTTTTATCCGTTGAGCGATGGCCCTTCCATACAGAACCACCGGATCACTATGTCCTGCTTTCGCACCTGCTCGACTTGTCAGTCTCGCAGTTAAGCACGCTTTTGCCATTGCACTTTAGGCACGATGTCCGACCGTACCAAGCGTACCTTCGAACTCCTCCGTTACTCTTTAGGAGGAGACCGCCCCAGTCAAACTGCCCACCATGCACTGTCTCCGGCCCGGATGACGGGCCTAGGTTAGAACCGCGAACAAACCAGGGTGGTATTTCAAGGATGGCTCCATCAAGACTGGCGTCCTGACTTCAAAGCCTCCCACCTATCCTACACAAGTCGGTTCGCAATCCAATGCAAAGCTACAGTAAAGGTTCATGGGGTCTTTCCGTCTAGCTGCGGGGAGATTGCATCATCACAAACATTTCAACTTCGCTGAGTCTCGGGAGGAGACAGTGTGGCCATCGTTACGCCATTCGTGCAGGTCGGAACTTACCCGACAAGGAATTTCGCTACCTTAGGACCGTTATAGTTACGGCCGCCGTTTACCGGGGCTTCGATCAAGAGCTTGCACCCCATCACTTAACCTTCCGGCACCGGGCAGGCGTCACACCCTATACGTCCACTTTCGTGTTTGCAGAGTGCTGTGTTTTTAATAAACAGTCGCAGCCACCTATTCTTTGCAACCTCTTTGCCCTTGTGTTGTTCACACTCAAGCTACCAAGGCACACCTTCTTCCGAAGTTACGGTGTCAATTTGCCGAGTTCCTTCTCCCGAGTTCTCTCAAGCGCCTGAGAATACTCATCTCGCGCACCAGTGTTGGTTTGCGGTACGGTCGTTTCTAGCTGAAGCTTAGAGGCTTTTCTTGGAACCACTTCCAGTTGCTTCGCGAGCAAGCTCGCTCGTCCCAACCCCTCGGCATACGCCTGGCGGATTTACCTACCAGACACCTACAGGTCAGGAACCGGGACTTCCAACACCCGGACAACCTTCCACGATCCGTCCCCCCATCGCACTAGAAATCGGTGCTGGAATATTAACCAGCTTCCCATCAGCTATGGCTTTCGCCCTCACCTTAGGGGCCGACTCACCCTACGCCGATGAACGTTGCGTAGGAAACCTTGCGCTTACGGCGAGCGGGCTTTTCACCCGCTTTAACGCTACTCATGTCAGCATTCGCACTTCTGATACCTCCAGCATCCCTTACGAGACACCTTCACAGGCTTACAGAACGCTCCCCTACCCCGCACTCAAAGAGTGCAGCCTAAGCTTCGGTGCATGGCTTAGCCCCGTTACATCTTCCGCGCAGGACGACTCGATCAGTGAGCTATTACGCTTTCTTTAAATGATGGCTGCTTCTAAGCCAACATCCTGACTGTTTTAGCCTTCCCACTTCGTTTCCCACTTAGCCACACTTTGGGACCTTAGCTGTAGGTCTGGGTTGTTTCCCTCTTGCCGCCGGACGTTAGCACCCGGCGACTGTCTGCCATGCTCATACTTCCAGGTATTCGGAGTTTGCTATGGCGTGGTAAGCCGCGATGGCCCCCACAACCATTACAGTGCTCTACCCCCTGGAGCAATACATGACGCACTACCTAAATAGTTTTCGGGGAGAACCAGCTATTTCCAGGTTTGATTAGCCTTTCACCCCTATCCACAGTTCATCCGCTAATTTTGCAACATTAGTCGGTTCGGACCTCCAGCTGGTGTTACCCAACCTTCATCCTGACCATGGATAGATCACCTGGTTTCGGGTCTACGCCCAGCGACTATGGCGCCCTATTCGGACTCGGTTTCCCTGCGCCTCCCCTATCTGGTTAAGCTTGCCACTGAACGTAAGTCGCTGACCCATTATACAAAAGGTACGCC
>NZ_LR134378.1:3170000-3172010 GCF_900637555.1 Lautropia mirabilis
TACGCAATGCAGCGTCGGCCACCTACCCCAAACGCCCACACTTATCGGCTGCTGATTTTTAAAGAACAAGCATTCAACGAATTGTGCATTCTAGCACAGTCTCTACACATCCTGCAAGAGACTCTCAAAAAAGCCCGTACAGAGTACGGGCTTTTTCATGAATAGGGTGTCTGACGATGTCCTACTTTCACGGGCGCGGGCCCACTATCATCGGCGCAAAAGCGTTTCACGTTCCTGTTCGGGATGGGAAGGAGTGGTTCCACTTCGCTATGGTCGTCAGACAAAGCTTGTTGGCGGCGAGCCTAGCGAGTTGCCAAGGCTTGCTGCCGTTGTCTGATAGGAGTCGACGAGTGTATCGGAAGTTTCATGAGGAGTCCATGGTTTCCGACGACGATGTGACTGAGTCTCGAACGAGTCTGCGTGCAGAGTCATGTCGAGTCAACTGATGGCGGCCCAGCAGCATGCTGGATCTCGCAAAACTATAGGGTCAAGCCTCACGGGCAATTAGTACCGGTTAGCTGCACGCATTACTGCGCTTCCACACCCGGCCTATCAACGTCCTGGTCTTGGACGACCCTTCAGGGGGATCGAGTCCCCAGGGAGATCTCATCTTCAGGCAAGTTTCCCGCTTAGATGCTTTCAGCGGTTATCTCTTCCACACTTAGCTACCCTGCGATGCCACTGGCGTGACAACAGGTACACCAGAGGTGTGTCCACTCCGGTCCTCTCGTACTAGGAGCAGCCCCCGTCAAATCTCCAACGCCCACAGCAGATAGGGACCAAACTGTCTCACGACGTTTTAAACCCAGCTCACGTACCTCTTTAAATGGCGAACAGCCATACCCTTGGGACCGGCTACAGCCCCAGGATGAGATGAGCCGACATCGAGGTGCCAAACACCGCCGTCGATATGAACTCTTGGGCGGTATCAGCCTGTTATCCCCAGAGTACCTTTTATCCGTTGAGCGATGGCCCTTCCATACAGAACCACCGGATCACTATGTCCTGCTTTCGCACCTGCTCGACTTGTCAGTCTCGCAGTTAAGCACGCTTTTGCCATTGCACTTTAGGCACGATGTCCGACCGTACCAAGCGTACCTTCGAACTCCTCCGTTACTCTTTAGGAGGAGACCGCCCCAGTCAAACTGCCCACCATGCACTGTCTCCGGCCCGGATGACGGGCCTAGGTTAGAACCGCGAACAAACCAGGGTGGTATTTCAAGGATGGCTCCATCAAGACTGGCGTCCTGACTTCAAAGCCTCCCACCTATCCTACACAAGTCGGTTCGCAATCCAATGCAAAGCTACAGTAAAGGTTCATGGGGTCTTTCCGTCTAGCTGCGGGGAGATTGCATCATCACAAACATTTCAACTTCGCTGAGTCTCGGGAGGAGACAGTGTGGCCATCGTTACGGCCATTCGTGCAGGTCGGAACTTACCCGACAAGGAATTTCGCTACCTTAGACCGTTATAGTTACGGCCGCCGTTTACTGGGCTTCGATCAAGAGCTTGCCACCCCATCAATTAACCTTCCGCACCGGGCAGGCGTCACACCCTATACGTCCACTTTCGTGTTTGCAGAGTGCTGTGTTTTTAATAAACAGTCGCAGCCACCTATTCTTTGCAACCTCTTTGCCCTTGTGTTGTTTCACACTCAAGCTACCAAGGCACACCTTCTTCCGAAGTTACGGTGTCAATTTGCCGAGTTCCTTCTCCCGAGTTCTCTCAAGCGCCTGAGAATACTCATCTCGCGCACCAGTGTTGGTTTGCGGTACGGTCGTTTCTAGCTGAAGCTTAGAGGCTTTTCTTGGAACCACTTCCAGTTGCTTCGCGAGCAAGCTCGCTCGTCCCAACCCCTCGGCATACGCCTGGCGGATTTACCTACCAGACACCTACAGGTCAGGAACCGGGACTTCCAACACCCGGACAACCTTCCACGATCCGTCCCCCCATCGCACTAGAAATCGGTGCTGGAATATTAACCAGCTTCCCATCAGCTATGGCTTTCGC